>DNPO01000409.1 GCA_003501375.1 Candidatus Sumerlaeota bacterium
ACTATCAACGTGAAACACAGTAAATCAAAACCTAAAGATCATCCACAGATTACACAGATTTTCACAAATTTTAAAATGGGGCTCCAGCGAGTTTTTTGGGGGGTAATTTGTCTAATCTGAGAAATCTGTGGATCACTCTTTTTGTTTTTATCCCAGCACCGTCTCGACGAGGAAATGGAACAGATCGCCCAGCGGGCCGGGGTGTTGCTCGGCTACTTCAATGGCGTGTGTCTTGAGTTTTTGGGCCAGTGCGTTTGCGCGTTCCATCACGCCATAGCGGGCGTAAATCGCGTCGATTTCTTCCGGGCTGCCGGGGCGTAATAAAATTTCTTTATCCGCTACGGAGGCACGTTCGAGCGCGAGCGCAAGAAGAACGGTGGGGTGAACGCGCTGCGAATCGACGCGGTAGCCGTCGATGTCATTCTTGAGTTGGAACGCGGTGCCGAGGTGTCGTGAGAAGACTTTCACCGCGTCTGCGTGGGGTACATAGGCTCCAGCCAGCGTCAGGGCGCTGGCCAATGATACTTCGAACGCTGCTGATGTTTTCAGGTTGCAACAACGCAGCACATTGGCGAGTTCGAGCGGCACTGAGCGATCTTTGCGCCAGAAAAGTTCCATGCCCTGGCCCTGCGTGAGTTTCATCTGTGTCACGCTAAAAAGGGGCAAAAGATCGGCATCTGCACTGGCAACGAGCCGATAACCAAGGCCAATCAGATAATCACCAATGTTGATCGCAACGGGAACGCCATGCGTGCGATGCAGAGGCAATTCGCCGTAGCGGTCATCCTCATCGTCCTCAATATCGTCATGCACCAGCGACGCTTTGTGGAAGGCTTCTACCGCAAGGGCTAGGCGTTGAGCGGTTCCTGACATTTCGGCATCGGGACAAAATGCACGCCAAGCGGCCAGGGTAAAGAAAGGGCGCAGGCGTTTGCCCGAACCGCGCAACCATTCTAACGATAGTTGTGTGGTGGGATCGGACTCGTTTGGTAATAACCCGCTCAACATGGCATCAAGGAGGTCGGTGTCGAAGAGTGAATGCGCCATGCGTAGAAGCGGCAGGTAAGTTTGCGTGCGATGGGCAACGGCGGCTCCTTCGCTTTCGATCAGCCAGTTTGCCAGGCGCATGTCCACGCGGGTGGCAACGCATCCGGCTTCGCTGAGCGGGATGGCAATAGAAGGTGTTCCGAGTGCGCTTACTTTGGAAAAAATCTTTTCGAGGGAGTCGAGACAACCGATGCCCAGGATGGCGTTTACGTTTTCGTGGGCCAGCAGTTGCACTACTTCCGGGCTGCCCTCGGCCACACAAATTTTATAGCCTAATCGCTCGCCTGTAGCGCGAATTTCAGGCAGGTTTACCAGGCAGCGCGGCAGAAGGAGGAGGCGTTGCGAACGGGGCACGGCCAGGAATTGATCGAGCCAGAACGCGTTATTGGCCATGACCATTGCATGGCCGAGAAAGCGTTCGTCCTGCTGGACAGCGCGTAAAATATTGCGCGCTATTTCTTCGAGTTCGGCTTGCCGCAGGGCGCGGGTGCGCGAAATTTCGTGGAGCGCGGTGAGGGCTTCGGCCCAGACGAGTTCACGGATATCTTCGGTGGGGGGAACTTCGTGGAGGGATGTTTGTCCGGAGTGGAGTTCCATCTATGCGGGGGATACCTTTTCTGTAAATCTGGCGCTGCTGTTCAAGTAATTGATGGAACTCTCTTCCGCTTCGGTGCGTAGAATCAACTCGGGAGTCTTGTGATGACTTCTGAGTTGTTTGTATAGTGCGATGGCGTTATTTAATGCTATGATGCATTCTCCTGCGTCATGATCTGCCAAGGTGCTTTTGAACGCGAACAGTGTTTCTGGAATGTCGCGCTCGACGCATCGCATGCCGCGCGGGAGGCAACCATTTTTCATCAAACTAAGCGGGCCAAGAACCGTCGTTCTGAGAAAGGACAAAGTTTCAATCGCCTCAAATACTTCGCCACGTCCAATCTTAGTTGCGGCATAATGCACCCATACCCAGAATCGATCTTCAATCCATTGTAAGTCGGGCATTGGGTAAGCCGCTGTCGTTTGGTCCACTATTGATGACAGCGCATTGTCCCTTTCCCAAAGAATCACGGGGTTTTCCACGCGATGGGAAAAATCGGGCAAGGCAACAAACTTCAAATCAACATGCAGGAGGGGAGTCCCATATAGACAAATGAGCAAACGTGGTTCACCTACGTGTTCTCCTGTGAACCCGGATAGGAGATTTCCTAATTTTCCAGCGATACACAACCGCTCTTCTGAAACTTCGTGCTCAGAACAAGTCTCCACCACGATTACCAAATCAATGTCGGAAAATTCATCCATCGCATCGGTAATCCACGACCCACCCGCAGCGATCCCCACGATTCTTGAATCGTTTTTGAGAACGTCGATTGCTCTGTTCACAAAATCACTGTGGGACGAGGGGATCACGGGGTTTACTCCATAAAAAATGGTACTGCGCACTGCCTTTGGGAACAGCACGACAGCGTCGACGATTATGGCGTATAATGTCGAGAAATACCAGTGATTTACGAAGCAATGCCATTCTTGTCCAAAATAAATTTTGAGGATCGCATCCTGTCGGAAAACGGAAATGGCAAGAACGGGGCGTTGCCTAAAAACCCCTTGCAACCCCCTGGGTTGCACCCAAATGTAGACTTTCCTGTTCTTCTTCTTTTTCTTCGTGTCCTTCGTGCCTTCGTGGTAAAAAGATGTTCGGAGGACGTTGTTTGGATGAGTCACCGCATTTTGCATCTCGATATGGACGCCTTTTTTGCGTCGGTGGAAGTTCTGGATCACCCGGAACTCAAGGGGAAACCCGTTGTTGTTGGTGGCAAAGGTCCCCGTAGCGTAGTCGCTGCCGCGTCGTATGAAGTCCGCAAATTTGGCGTACGCTCCGCCATGCCTATGTGCCGCGCCTTGGAACGCTGCCCGCATGTTGTGGTGGTACAACCGCACTTTGATCGCTACCACGAAGTTTCGGAAAATGTGTTCGAACTACTGCGCAAAGTAACGCCACTGGTGGAGCAGACGTCAATTGACGAGGGGTATCTCGACATCAGCGAGGTGGTGCAAACCGATGAGGATGCGCGGGGGCTGGGTGCGCGACTCAAAACGCAGGTGTGGGAACATTGTAAATTGAAGTGTTCGGTGGGCATTGCGCCGTGCAAATTTGCGGCAAAAATTGCATCTGATTTAAAAAAGCCCGATGCGCTGGTGGTAGTGCGCGATGAAGAGTTGGATACGTTTTTGCTACCGTTAGACGTGGGACGCATCCCAGGCGTGGGCAAGGAAGGTTTGAAAAAACTTAATCAGTCCGGCATCAAAACAATTGCCGACCTGCGCCGGGAAAGTCGCTCAACGCTTACCGCATGGTTTGGGCGATGGGGAGAACGACTGCACGATTTTGCACGGGGGATTGATCCACGCCAGGTGGTGACGGAGCACGAGCGCAAGTCGCTGGGCACGGAGCGGACGTTTGATACGGATGTACGCGACGTGGAGTTGCTGCGGGAATATCTGGGAAAGCACGCGGTGCGGTTGGCGCGTGAACTGGATGAACGGGCGCTCTGCGCTGCAACGGTAACGGTTAAGGTGCGGTACGCAAATTTCGATTTGATCACGCGACGGCGGACATTCCAGCGTTGTTTGTTTGAGGCAGCGGAAATCGCATCCGCCGCCTGCGATCTGTTGGAGTTCACCGAGGCGCACCAGCGAGCGGTGCGCTTAGTGGGCGTGTCGTTGTCGGGCCTGCGCGGGCGGAATATGGAACAGGAATTGCCGTTAGTTTTTTAGGTTCTTCTCCCATTTAGTTGATGTGCTCAGGGGGCAAATGCCTGGTAGACCTTCAGTTGAAAGTAGCGCAGGTCATGAAATCCATAGGCTTTGCGCTTGATCACCTTGATTTTGTTGTTGACCCCTTCCAGCAGCAGAAGCAAGATGCCCCCAGTGTTTTGCAATGGCCTCTGATTTTCTTGATTTTTCCGTGGGTCTACAGGTATGCTCAAAAGGGCTGGCAAAGAGACACAGCCACAAAACTTTGTCCCGAAGGTAGACTATGTTCCTAACGCGAACATCTTTTAAAAACATTCCGCTTCTTTTCTTGCTGCTGATAACCTGTGTTGTCGCGGCATTTCTGCCACCGACCACTCTAGCCCAAAATACCAAGCCAGCCGACTTGTGGGTTACGAAAACTACGGATAAAGACGCCGTGGCTTTTCACCCGCAACGCTTTCCCAACGGTTATTATCTTCCGAGGAGCGAGGCGGATCGGCTGTTAAATATGTTAGACCCTTTTGCCTCTCCCCTCTGGAATAGGATCAGCGGGGAATACCAGGCAACGGTTTCCAAACAAGATATTCGTCTGTATCAAAAACAAAACACCATTCAATTTGGCAAAGATACCCTGACGACAGCACGCCCCCTTCTGGTGGATCAAGCCGGCGTGGTTTATCTCCCTCTTTGTTCCGTTTACGCTATTTTGGGGCGCTTCCCGGCTGTAAAAGCCAACTTCGAAATAGATTTTCCGACAGAAATCCCCGCTCGTGCCGCTGTTGCAACACCGCGCCCGGCTCTCACTCCAGCCGTGACCGCACCCGCTGTCGCCACCCCCACTCCATCGTCAGATGCGTTGTTGCCACCTGATTTGCCCGTGGCAACCCAACCAACACCGACTTCTGCAGTTACGCCTTTCCCTACCGCCACTCCTCTTATTCCAACGCCAACTCCAGTGGTTACCCCCCTCGCAACACCTGCCTCTACTCCTATTGTGATTACGGCTACCCCAACGCCGAATATCACTCCGCCGCCCATTCTTCCGACCCAATCGGAGGAAACCAAAGCGGCAAACATCAATGTTTTGTTGGAAGATGCAAAAAAGGGATCGAACAACGCCAACATTACCAAGTCCCAACTACAGAACAATCTGAGTTCTGCAGCCCAATATTTACAGGCGCGCCACACCATTGTGATTGACACGGAAGCATTACCCGTTACTTACGATGCACTCAAAGCACCGGATTTGCTCTCAACCAAAAAAAATGGATCGCAGAAGACGGATGACACGCTGCCGTTGAATCCCCGTACCGGTGCGGATACGAACTTGCCCGCCGATCTTACTTTCAAAATTGCGCAACGTTGTCAGGAAATTCTCGCATCGAATGACTCGATACAAATCGTTTTGACCCGTGGGCAATCCGATGAGTCCACTACCCCTGCGCAGCGATTGGAGCGTATCAAACAAGCGCAGGCCAAAGCGCTTGTTTGTTTGCGCATTGATCAGTCGCCCCATGCCTCACTCTCCGGCTACCGCATTTTCACCGTACACACGGCTGTCGATCCGCAAGGCTTGACTTATGCAAGTCGTTCTGGTTCCCCCGACTCCTTTCCCAGCGAAGCACAGTATGTGCCGTTCCAAAACATGAGTCTGGCATTGGCGCGTTTGGTAGATGCGGAACTGACACGGGGTGGTTTCCCGGCTGCAAAGGACAAGTTTAAAATAGCTCCTCTGTTCTACCCGAAGCGCGCGTGTATGCCGTCCATAACGCTTTCGCTCGGTTACAGTACCAGTTCCGACGACCTGAGCCGTTTGCAAGATACGAAATTTGTACAAGAGTCCGCCGCCAGCCTGGCCCAGAGTTTGATCAATTTTGACCGCTGGTTGAAGGAAAACGGCTGGGAGGCACGTTCATGAATCGCCGAGGAAGCACCACATTCACTCTCGTACTCTTCGTGGCAAGCGCAGCCATTTTTGTAGGTATCATGCTATTGTTGGGCTGGTGGATTATGCCACCTTCCTCCCGACAGGAAAATACTGCCAGCACCGTATTGCTTGCCGAACCAGCCACATCGCTTGGGGCGCAGGCCAAGAAGCCGCAGCAAACCAAGTCAGCAAATCCTGTGCAAAAAAACAAAGTCCGCATTTACTTCACCCCAGATGGTATCAAACTTCAGGCACAGGAAATGGACCCGCCGACGATGGAACCGTATCGTCGTTTGCATTGGGTGCTGGATGAACTTTTGCGCGGACCACAGGGCGGTTCGCTCCAATCGCCGCTTCCGAAAAATGTCAAACTGAGAGCCGCCTATCTCATGCAGAACACGGCGGTGGTAGACCTCAGCGACGAGATGTATTCCGAACGTTTGGGCGGGACAATGACTGAATGCCTCTGCATTGCCGCCATCGTTAACACCGTGGTGGACAACGTGGATGGCGTTCGCAACGTCCGCCTGATGATCAACGGGCAGGCAGCACAAACCCTCTGGGGCGATGTGGACATCTCGACTCCGCTCGCCAGCGATCCTTCGTTAGTCGTGGAGTAAGCGCCCCATGAAACTGGCTCTGTTCGGAGGTTCCTTCGATCCGCCCCATGTGGGCCATGTGCTGGCAGCGCACTACATTTTGCTCACCGCAGCGGTCGAACGTGTGCTAATCGTTCCTTGTGGTGCGCACGCTTTTGGCAAAGGGCACGCTTCTTTTTCCGACCGTTTGGCCATGTGCCAACTGGCTTTTGCACATCTGGGTTCCTCGGTGGAAGTGCTGGACATCGAAGGCAAGCGTTCCGGTGCGAGCTATACCATCGATACCGTTCGGGAAATTTTGCAGCAGCGCCCGGATGCAGCATTAACCTTGGTTATTGGCTCTGACCTGCGGGCAGAACTGCCCCACTGGAAGGAAAGCGCGGAACTGTTGCAACTGGTAAAGTTGCTGACGCTCCCGCGTTTGCAGGAAAATACAGCATCCACAGAAAATGCTCAGGAAGTGCCGTATTATTTGCCACGCGTGAGCAGCAGCGGTATTCGCGCCCAGTTGGCACAAGGCACCGCCACGAATGATATACGAGCGAGTCTGCCACAAGCGGTGCTGGAATATTTGCACAAACGAAAACTGTACATGTAAATTCCTTTCATTTTCCCACCAATACATTTAAACGGGCAATTTTTTGACGCTTCCTCCCCTTTGCTTCGTGTATTTTTCTTGCGTTGCTACAAAAACGAGGGTATTCTTCTCCCATCGTGTCAAACAGTTGGCGCGAATGCCCCGAGAGTGAGAGGTTGTTTATGGCAACGGAACCCAAAGCCAGCGTGCTGGTAGTGGACGATGAGATTCCCGTGCGGGAATTGCTATCTTCCATCCTTCGGGATGATAATTACGAAGTTGTCTCCGCTGCCAGCGTGGATGAAGCGGTTCAGGCTTTCGAGGGGCGTGATTTTGATGTGGTATTTACCGACCTGACCATGCCCAAGCGCAGCGGGTTGGAGTTGCTTGCTTATATGAAGGAAAATAACTCTGCCGCCGCCGGAATAGTGCTGACGGGGTACGGTAGCCAGGAAACTGCAATCCAAGCCATGCGCCTGGGCGCATTTGATTATTTGACCAAGCCTTTTTCTGTCAAAATTATCTTGGACGCGGCAGCCCGTGCGATCCGTTCAAAGCCGCCAACTGGCGAATCGATCGAAGCGCCGCTGCCTGTTGCACGTGCCCCCTATAAAGATACGGAGCGCAAACTGGTAGGCAAAAGTGCGCCCATGCGTGTGTTGCAAGCATTGATCGATCAGGTTGCGCCCACGGCCAGCACGGTGCTCATTCGCGGCGAAAGCGGCACGGGTAAGGAATTGGTTGCGCGTGCGCTGCACCGTCTGAGTCCCCGCGCCAACCAGCCCATGATTCCCGTCAATTGCGGTGCAATCCCTGAAGACCTACTCGAAAGCGAATTGTTCGGGCACGTCAAAGGCTCCTTCACCGGAGCCATCCATGACCGCGTGGGGCGCTTTGTGTTGGCGAATAAAGGCACCATTTTTCTGGATGAAATCGGCGACATGAGTCCGAAACTCCAGGTCAAAGTATTGCGCGTGTTACAGGAACAGGAACTGGAGCCGGTTGGTTCCACGCAAACCATTCGGGTAGATGTGCGCGTGGTGGCGGCAACCAATGTGAACTTGGAACTGGCGGTGGAGGAAAAACGTTTTCGCGAGGATTTGTATTACCGCCTGAATGTGGTACCGATTGAACTGCCCCCTCTGCGTGAGCGGTTAGACGATTTGCCGCTGCTGATTCAGCATTTTATCAAGACATCTGGCAAGCGACAGGGACGCGTTATCGAAGGCATGGCTCCGGAAACATTGCGTCTGCTGGAACAGGCGCGCTGGCCGGGTAATGTGCGCGAGTTGGAAAACCTGGTGGAGCGCATGTGTATTCTTTCTAAAACTTCCATTGTTATGCCAGACGATCTGCCCCCCAAGTTCCGCCACGCAAGCGAGCAACACCCGTTGGTTCCACAAACGCCGACCTTTCTTTCCGCATCAGAACCAGCGAGGTCTGTCGTATCCGCGGCGGCACCCAGCGATTCCAGCGTGAGCATTGAGGAGCGCTTCTTCTTTCGCAGCGGGGGCGAAGACCTGCCCGAGGGGAAGGCGACCATTCCTGCTGCGTCCGGTATTGCGCCAGACATTGGCGATGGGGTAAATCTGGACACACTGGTGGATAATTTTGAACGGCAGTTGGTCGTGCAGGCATTGGAAAAGACGCGTGGGGTGAAAAGTCGTGCGGCAGAAATGCTGGGGATCAAGCGTACCACGCTGGTGGAAAAGATGAAGAAGAAAAATATCGTATACTAATAATATAAACATGGATAAACAGGATGCACAGGATATAAGGACATAATAATCTAAGTTAATAATCCTGTACATCCTGTCTATCCATGTTCGATGAGTATTAAGGCCTTTTCCCATGCGCGGTTGGTTCCTCTTTCTCCTTCTCATCGCCATTTTGTTTCGCTTTCTCTTCCTCGGCAGCAATCCCGCAGGCGTCTTTCACGACGAAGCCGAAAAGGGTTACTCCGCTTATAGTGTTTTGAAAATTGGCGGAACGCTCGATTTTGCCACGCAAACTCCGGTGTTTCACCGCATGCCGTTGTTTGTCAACGTGTGGGGTTCCACCACGTCCATGATTTATCAATATGCCGCGACGCCATTCATTGCAATCGGCGGACTCAACGCATGGACATTGCGCCTGCCCGCGGCGGTTGTCGGAACGATAACCGTTGTGTTAGTTTTTTTCCTGGCACGCGCCCTCACGGGCGATGCGCGCGTGGGCCTCTGGGCAATGGGACTGCTGGCGTGCGCACCGTGGCACATAGTTTTTTCCCGCTGGGCGCAACAGGGCATTTTTGTGCCGTTGTTGGTTTCTGGGGCATTGATTTTGCTAGTACCTGTTGTTTCACCACAGAGACACAGAGGCACAGAGAACAACAACAA
>DNPO01000106.1 GCA_003501375.1 Candidatus Sumerlaeota bacterium
GCGATCCTTAAAACCGGCTTCGGTAACCTGCGCCAACGCCATCTCAAAAATTTCTTCCAATCGACATTCAATAATTTCGGCTAGCGTATGTTCCTTGTGTGTGGACAGTTCGGACGGATCGTGCAATTGGGGCAACGGGAACGTGGCGTCGCGATCTACCGTGTCCGGCAGGGCGCACCCCAACTTTTTTTTCACGTTTTCCGCGTCGTTGAGTCGGCAGCCCAGCACTTCCATAATGTCGCGCGTGATCATGTCGCCGCCCATCGCGACTTCGCCCGTCCAACGGACCGTCCCGTTGGCAAAGTAGGCCAAGTCGGTGGTGCCGCCGCCAATGTCGATTAGCAAAGCGCCCAATTCCTGCTCGTGCGAGGTTAGCACGCTCATGGAGGAGGCGAGCG
This sequence comes from Candidatus Sumerlaeota bacterium, assembly GCA_003501375.1. Classification (GTDB taxonomy): domain Bacteria; phylum Sumerlaeota; class Sumerlaeia; order UBA8349; family UBA8349; genus UBA8349. The sequence continues at coordinate 399 of DNPO01000106.1, forward strand.
ATTGCAGCACGATATGGGGCGACTGGCGGAAGCCCGCTTTTTTCACGCAGCGGATGATGTTTTGCAACTGGTCTTCGCACCCGGCTACCAAGTGGACGTGTGCTTTCAGGCTTGACCCGGACAACCCGATAGGGTTGTGCGTGGGTTGGCCTTCGTTGATTTGAAATTCTTGGACGACTTTGTGGATCAGCGTCTGGTTGCGATCCAAGTGCAGCGTTGCTGCCGCTTTTTCCACCGCGCGTGTGCGATCTTTCTCGTCAATGCCGCGCGCCGGGCGACGGATATCTACGCACGCTTCCTGGTTCACGCTCAGAATATGACCGCCCGCGATTCCCACATAAATATCGTCGATGTGAACATTGGCCACTTCAATGGCGCGTTGCGTTGCCCGGTTGATTGCGTCCACCGTTGGGCTGATCTCGGTGATCTCCCCACGGCGCAGGCCCTTGGATGGATACGACCCCATGCCGAGGATGGTCAACTTCCCATCTTCATCCGCCTTACCAATAATGGCGCACACCTTGGTCGTTCCAATGTCAAGTCCGGTAATAATGCGGTGGGAGGGGCGTTTTCTAAACATGGCTGGGGCAAGCCTTTGGAACAGGAACGAGATACGCCGCAAATCATCAAAAAAAGATGCGTCAAAAGCGGCGTTTGGGCAAGAGCGGCCCGGAGCAGGAACGGGAATACAACAATACAGTAGCCTGATATTTTTACGACTGATACGGACAAAACACAGGGGAAATTGCGGAGATTGAAGTTTTCCCGCATGCTTCGCAGTGGTTTTTTTCAAGGAGTTTTAACGCGCTTTGGCATTGCGGTGACCTGCTTTTCAAATCGCAAGTCGATGTACTCGTAATCTTCCGCTGGCCCCATCTTGGATAAGAAGGTTTCTAACGCTGGCATTCGCTTGCGAGGTTCTTCGCGACCAAAACGAATCTCTACTCCCCCCTTCAAGAACAATGTTTGATTGAGTTCCTTGTCACAGCGCACATCGGAAATCTTATCGAACAAAGCCGGAGCTTGTTCTTTCAAGCATGTTAGCAAAGCGATGGATTTTGTCAAGGATTCACTTTGGATTTTCATCCCCGGTTCCAGCCGCCCGACGTCCAGTCCTGAGATATAGGGATAGCGGCTGGCCTTGGGATCGCGTGTGCTCAAACTTTCCAGCACGACGCCCTCCGTGTCCACAGAATAGATTCCATCCTGCAAAACCAGCGCCCGCATTTCGCGCTGTTCCACGGAGACAACCAGCAGGCTGGGATAGACTTTGCGCACTTCTGCCCGGCGGATTTTTGGAATGGCTTCCAACTTTTTGCGAAGATCGGCTTCGTTTACTTTCAACAAATTCATGTCCTGAATCTTGCTGCGCTGCAACTCGTACTGCACCAATTTTTCTACCTTGGCCTCATCGCCCGTCTGGGGTTCGGAAGCGATGTCGACAGTTATATCACGGACTTGGAAATAGTCCGAGTGCAGCATAAAGTGGTAAAAATTAATGCCGAACCAAATCGCCCCGCCCGTTATTCCCAGCAAAACGACTAGCGCCACCACATGTAAAATCATGCGGAACAACCGAACCAGAAGCGGTTCCCGATATACCGGAGGTTTGTAGCGTCTGCGAAACGGCCACCAGCCCATAAAAAACCTCAACTCTTTACCAAACATTAGTCAAGAATACGACCCTGTTTTACCACAGAGGCACAGAGAATACAGAGAACTGCAAAGCATTTTTTGACAGGATTTACAAAAACAACGGACTTTTTTATTCCTAATCTTGTCAATCTTGTTAATCCTGTCTACATGTCTTTTTTTTGTGGGGGCGCGGTCTCATGCACGTCTATCGCTTCTCCGTTGCGCGTACCACAATACTTGCCAGATCGCGCGCCGCGTCGGGAGACGCCATTTTGCGCGCGGCATTTGCCATTTTACGCAGACGCTTGGCATCCTTCACCAATTTGACGATTTCCGATGCTACACGTTTTGCATCCACCTCGCGCTCATCCAACAATATCGCCGCGCCCTCTTTCACAAGCGCCAACGCATTGTGCCGCTGGTGATCCTCCGCCGCAATGGGCAATGGGAAAAGAATAGACGGCAGGCCGCACAGTAGCATTTCTGCCAACGTGCTGCCGCCCGCGCGGCAAATCACCAGATTGGTGAGAGAGTAGGCTAAGTCCATGCGTTCAATGGAGGGGGCCAAAAACACCTGCCCTTTGACTGGTTGTGCAGCCAACGCTTCACGCGTTCCCTCAAAATTTGCCTGCCCGGTCGACCAGATGACTTGCATGGGCACGTCGTTCGGCCAAGACGCGCTCAACACGCCGAGCGTTTGGGCCATGAGTTGATTCAGCCCGCGTGCGCCCAAACTGCCGCCGTTGATGAACAGTGTGAACGCGTCAGGATTCAGGTACATCTCTTTCGCCGCTTCTTTTCGATCGCCCTTGGCGATGAAAAGTCGCACCGGGGTACCGATCACATGCAGCCGATTCGCAAAAACCTTTTCAGGAATTTGCGCCAGAGGCAACCCCAATGCCAGCGCGGTAGCCTCCGAGCCAAAAATCCGAATTACCCGCTCTAACGCCGTAGTAGGCGCTTTAGGCGCGAGGATTCTATTCACCCGTCCCAATACCGTATTGGAATCATGCAAGATGTAAGGTACCCGCGCAAAACACGCAGCGGTCAAAACGGGGGCTGTAATGTAGCCGCCCATCCCAACCATAACGTCGTAACGCCGGGCGAGAAGCAGAAATTTCAAGAAACTGAATCCAAGCGCTACGCGTTGCCAGAGTTTTTGAAGAGGCGTCCCTGATGTCGCACCTACGGATAAAACCATAGGTTTTATCCCAGCCTTGGCATAAATATCCAATTCAACCGGGCGATTGCCACAGACAAAATCCACCTTGACCGGACGCCCGATATTATTTAGCGCCTGCGCCAAGGCCAGCGCTGGCATGATGTGCCCGCCTGTGCCACCCGCGGCAATCGCAATACGCAATGGTTTGCTTTCCTTGTCCGTCATTCACCCACACTTTCCCTTGCTATCAAAATGCACGTCCTGTGCCGCAGGTTTTATTGCTTAACGTAAAAAATATCCCCTTCGCTTTTTATCCCATTGGTTGGATCGTACGTGTATGTGAGTAATCCTAACATGGGGTTTGTGCTGGCAGGATCGTAAACTTTTTGCAGTGTTTCAAAGTCAATGGAAAAATGTCCATCTGGTCCCACGCTTGCTAATACCCACCCATCTCGTGGAGATGGCCAGTATGCTAAGGTGAATATGTTCATCCTCATGTTGCTACATTTGAAGGTATCATACGGAATCCAAGTCATGTAGGCAATGGGGGTGGTAAGTTGGTTTCCCGGTAGGGGCAGAACTCCAGAAATTTTCTCCGCAGTTTTCTGCGTAATCGGTAATATTCCGGTTGGAGGGGGATAAACGCCATAATCAACATGGTAAGCCTCAAGCGCTGTGCTCATTGTTCGCATGTCAGATCGTACTCGGCTAGTCAAACTTCTTTCTTGCGCCTTTAAAAAAGAGTAAGACATGACAATTGGACCCAGAATACTGAACACGATACCCGCAATCGCCCATCCTTTTCCAATTAAGCGGCCCTCACTTTTTTTTATCTCCCATAATCCGATAGTCCCACAGATCAACGCGGGAATAGCAGTGAGAAGACAGAAAATAAATGATGGTAGACCCAAAACAAACGCGACGATCGCTATGGGGGAGGTCGTTGGAACAGTACTCGTGCTTAGTGATGAAGAAGCCGCGGAAAAAGGTATCTGTTGCCCGCAAGTCGGGCATTCGATGGATGGTTCCAACATGTCATCCGAGACATTAGCGGTTGCGTTGCAGTGAGGACAATGAACCATGCTCATGTTGAACCCCTTTCTTTTTTCGCGCTCGGTTCCTAATTCGTAATTGTCTCTACGCCTCGAACCATTTTTTCTTTCGCCGGAAAACAAACCATTTGTTCTTCTTCACCGGCTTTGTCTTCAGCGTTTTTTGTGCGGTCATTGCCTCATTGCGTTCCACATACTTCGCTACGTTCATCAGAATTCCCACCGAGGCCAGCGTGATCAGCATGTTACTGCCACCATAACTAATGAAAGGGAGGGCCAACCCCTTGGGAGGAAGCATACCTGCAACCATTGCCAAATTCAACCCTGCGCATATCCCAAACATCACGGTGATGCCCGATGCCAGCAAATTCGCATAAAAATCCGGTGCGCGGTACGCCACCCGCCAACCTTCCACGATGAGTAAAAAGTACAACAGAATAATAATACTTACGCCAACAAATCCAAATTCTTCTGAGACAATGGAAAAAACGAAGTCAGAAAACTGCTCAGTCAGGGTGTATTTTTGGGTGCTGGAGCCAATCCCCACGCCCCACAGCCCCCCAGAACCGATGGCAATCAACGAGTGCAGTGTCTGAAATCCCTTATCTTGATAAGTTTCCGTTGTGGGGTGCCAAAACGCCAGAATGCGTCCCATACGGTCAGGAAATCTCAGCACAAAAAGACCCAATGCGCCCAGCCCGCATCCGCCCAGCCCAATCAGGTAGCGATATGGCATGCCGCCGATGTACAACATGAGAAAAACAATCGCACCGGTAATGGCACCCGCGCCAATGTCCGGTTCCGCCCACATACCGCCAATGCACAGGCCTGTTAGCAGCAGTGACCACCAGGTGCCCTTGAAAAAACTGACCACGATTTGCTTGTGGTGATCAGTCAGAACGCGCGCCATAAAAATAATCATGGCCAGTTTGGCAAATTCCGAAGGTTGGAAGGTGAAGCCGCCGTAGCCAATCCAGCGGCGATGCCCGTTGATTCGCTTCCCGATTCCCGGAGCGAACACCAAGGCCAATAATATAAATGCTATCAATATCAACCAAGGCCCGGCATCCTTGAGTTTGGCATAATCAATCTTGTAGCAAATAAACAGCAGCAACAGCCCCATGCCAACCCACATGATTTGGTGCGTAACATAATACGAGGAGTGGTATACAAAATTATTTTCCAGCGCGGCCTCGCCAATTTTTTGTTTGGTATAGGTGGAAATTTTTTCATCGGTATCTTTTACGGCGGCAGCCCGGGCATGCCGTGCCACCGCATCGCGCTCCTTCTTTGCTGCGTAGTGCCCGCTGGCGCTGTACACAATGACGATCCCAACCGATACCAAACAGAGAGATATCAGAAAAATACGAAAGGGCGCTGTAAATATTCCTAATCTCATTTTACCTCATTGTTTCTACGATTTTTCTAAAGTGCTCACCGCGTTCCTCAAAATTTTTGTACATGTCAAAACTTGCACAGGCGGGGGAGAGGAGCACGACATCGCCCTCGTTCGCCATTGCGCGACAACGCCGCACCGCATCCTCCATGCCGGATGCCATTTCCACACGCGGTACAATCCCACCCCATGCCGCGCGGCCAATCTCCGCCGCCTCGCCGATGAGCGCCAGACCTTTTACATGCTTCGCCACCAAGTCGTTGAGTTGCGTCCAAGGCGCGCCCTTATCGCGTCCCCCCGCGATGAGCAACACGGGTCGGTCAAAACTTGTCAGCGCTTTTTCCACCGAATCCAGATTGGTCGCTTTGGAATCGTTGTAATAATCGACCCCGTCAATTTTTGCAATCCACTCAATTCGGTGCGGAACCGCCTGGAATGTGCGCACGGCTGCGGCGATTTGTTCAGTTGCCACCCCGAGCGATGCACTCATGGCAATGCACGCCAACACGTTTTCCACATTGTGCAGACCGGGTAATGGAATGTCCGCACGCGGCATCACGCAGATGGATGTTTCGCCTTTTTTCATTACCAGGTTGATATTGCCATCGGCCAGATATGCGCCTTGCTCCACCAAGCCCTTGGTCGAAATCCACAGTACCTGCGCACGCGTAGCCTTTGCCATTTCGCGGCAAAACGCATCATCGGCGCTCAACACCAGCGTATCATCCGACTGCTGATTCCGCGTGATGCGCACCTTGGCTGTTGCGTAATTTTCCATGTTGCCATAGCG
>DNPO01000251.1 GCA_003501375.1 Candidatus Sumerlaeota bacterium
TTTTTGTCACTTGGACTTTGAGGAGTTCCTGGCCACCACCCCAAGAACTCCTCAAAGTATAGCCCTTTTTGAGATGGGTGTTCCACAGAGACACCTCTGCCCGATGTTTCTAATTTCTCTGCTGGCTTTTCCCCTTGCAAGCCCCCCGCCGCCCACGTAACATTTCCCTGAAAGGTTGGTGGTGGTTTATGGACATGTTTCAGGATCAGATTCCCCTTCCGCAGTCGCGAAATGCAACACCCGCTCCGTTGGATGCGCCGCTTTCTTCCACCGCGCGCCCGCTGGCGGACCGGATGCGTCCGCGTGCGCTCGAAGAATTTTTGGGTCAGGAAGAACTGGTGGGAAAGGACTCTCTGCTGCGCCGCATGATGGAGGCGGACGAGGTGCGCTTCATGATTTTCTGGGGTCCACCCGGTTCGGGAAAAACCACACTGGCACACGTAATCGCGGGCATGACCAAAGCGCATGTGCTATCGCTCAGCGCGGTAACCGCCGGCATTGCGGACATCAAACGCGTGATTCAGCAAGCGCGTGAAGCCGTCAGTCGCCGCGGCGTTCGCGTCATTCTGTTTGTCGATGAAATCCACCGCTTCAATAAGGTACAGCAGGACGCACTCTTGCCACACGTGGAAGCAGGGACGGTGATTCTGGTAGGCGCAACGACAGAGAACCCGTCCTTTTCAGTGATTTCCCCGTTGTTATCACGCTGCCGCGTATTTACCCTGGTACAGTTGGACGCAGAAAACTTGGAGGCGATTTTGCAACGCGCCTTGCATGATACAGAACGCGGGTTGGGTGAGATGCACGTGAACATGGAGGATGGCGTGCTGGGGCTGATCGCGCGCATGTCCGATGGCGACGCACGACGTGCACTCAACCTGCTGGAAATGGTGGTATGTTCAGCCCCGCTGGATGAAGAAGGCGCGTGTCGAGTGGCGCAAGAACATGTGAAAGAAATTTTGCAGCGAAAACAACTGGTTTACGATGCGTCGGGCGAAGAACATTACAACCTGATTTCCGCGTTTCACAAAAGCCTGCGCGGGAGTGATCCACAGGCGGCAGTTTACTACCTGGTTCGGATGCTGCAAGGGGGAGAAGACCCACTTTATATTTTGCGTCGCATGCTGGTGTTTGCGGCGGAGGATGTGGGCATGGCCGACCCGCAAGCGTTGCAGGTAACAGTGGCGGCATTCGAGGCATTCAAGCATGTCGGGCAGCCAGAGGGGGAAATTCCCCTGACCGAAGCAGTGATTTATCTGGCGACGGCTCCCAAGAGCAACGCGTCCTACATGGCGCTTAACGCAGCACGAGAAGAGGTACGGCGGACAGGTTCGCTGCCATCGCCAATGACAATTCGCAACGCGCCCACCAAGTTGATGAAGGACATGGGCTATGGCAAGGGCTATCAGTACGATCACGATTTTGAAGACCACTTTGCTCCGCAGGAATACCTGCCCGATGATGTGAAGAACCGCGTTTTTTATAAACCGGGTGACTTTGGTTTTGAGCGTGACATCAAAAAACGCATGGAGTGGTGGGATCAAAAGCGCAAGGAAAAAGCGTAAGTGTTCTTGCTGGGGCGGTGCTTTTGTCAGTTGAATTCCGGTTTTGCAGTTTTTAAATTTTGTGATCTGCAGAATGTTCTGCGCCTCTACGAGAGTTTTGATATACCGTGCTTTCTCCCCTCCCCATCGACACCACTATCCCCGCCCTTGTTGAATCGCTTGCCATTTGCCCCAACGCAGTGGTGATTGCCCCGCCTGGTGCTGGCAAAACCACTCGCGTACCGCCCGCGTTGGCAAGGGCTTCGTTCCTTGAAAAATCTAACTCCATTGTTATGCTCCAACCGCGTCGCGTTGCTGCTCGTGCCGCCGCATCGCGCATCGCATCGGAGCAAAACTGGCGACTGGGGTATGAAGTCGGCTACCAGATTCGTTTTGAAAATCGCACGCGACCCGACACGCTGGTACGTGTGATGACCGAGGGAATTCTCACGCGACGCATCCAATCCGATCCGTTACTAGAAGGGATCGGCTGCGTAATTCTGGACGAGTTCCATGAACGCAGTATCCATACCGATTTGGCGCTGGCGTTGCTGCGCGAAATTCAGAACAGTGTGCGCGAAGACTTGCGCATCGTGGTGATGTCCGCCACGCTTGATCCCGGTCCGGTGGCAGAATTTTTAGGGAACGCGCCCGTGTTGCAATCGAAGGGACGGCTGCATCCAGTGGAAGTGGAATATGTGGATGCGCCACCCACCATGCCCATCTGGGAACAGGCTGCGACGCAAACCCGGCATGTTGTGCAAAACACCGACGGCCACATCCTGGTTTTCTTTCCCGGCATTGGGGAAATTCGACGCGCTCAAAACTTGTTGCAAGGCATCGATGCCGATGTACACATCCTGCATAGTTCGGTTTCCAGCGAGGATCAGGATCGCGCGCTACAGCCATGCACCCGACGCAAAATTATTCTGGCGACGAACATTGCCGAAACCTCGCTTACCATTGATGGCGTACGCACGGTGATTGATACCGGTCTGGCGCGTGTACTGGTGAGCGATACGCGATTGGGGATTGATCGACTCGAACTCCGCCGCATCAGTCGTGCGTCTGCTGCGCAGCGAACAGGCCGTGCCGGACGTACCGCGCCCGGTCGGTGCATCCGCCTCTGGAGCCACCAGCAGGAAGGGATTCTGGAAGAGCGCGACACTCCAGAAATCCATCGTGTGGATTTAGCAGGAACGCTGCTGGCGTTGCACGATTATGGCATTGCCGACCCGCGGCAATTTGGCTGGTTCGAAGCGCCACGACCCAATGCGCTGGAATACGCCGAACGCCTGCTGGAAATGCTGGGCGCTCTGGATGCGCGGCACGCGCTGACGGATTTAGGACGCAAACTATCAGGTTTTCCATTGCATCCACGCCTTGCGCGTTTGCTCATTGCTGGACGTGAGATGGGACTGCCGCGTGAGGCAGCAACGATTGCCGCACTGCTTTCAGAGCGCGATGCGCTCGACTCCCCCACCGCCAGGCGACAGCATGCCGCGTGGGAAGGTGAATCCGATGTGCTGGAGCGGTTGGAAGCGCTGGAAGCAGGACGCAGCGACAACCAGTATGCAGTCCACCGCCTGCGCGATACGCTTTTGAAACTGATTGGCCCTACTACCGGGGACACCTCACCCGGTGACCACTCCGCCGCGTTGCGACGGGTGTTGCTCTGTGCCTACCCCGACCGCGTAACCCTCCGCCGCCCGAACGATCCCACGCGCGGTGTAATGGTCGGAGGGCGCGGCATTGTACTGGAACCATCCTCCGTTGTTCGCAAAGCGCCGCTCTTTCTCAGCATCGACCCGCGCGATGCGCCCCCGCTTCCGCATCAAAAAAATGCCCCACAGGAATCGCGCGTAAGTTTGGCCAGTGCGATTGAAGAGGACTGGCTGCCCGAAATGTTCCCACATCTTTACACAGTCCGGGATGCCTGTCGTTTCGACGCTGAAAAAGAAAAAGTGCTGTCCGTGCGGCAAACGACCTTTTGCGGGCTGCTGCTCCACGAAGAAATCACCGGACGCCGCGGCAGCAGCGAGGCCGTTGCTAAGGCGCTCTTTGACTACCTTCGTCGTGACCTGATCAGTTTCTTTGAGCGTAACGCATCCGCCACCGAGTGGCTTGCCCGCGTGCGTTTTTTGCGTTTCCGCATGCCAGAACTCGACCTGCCCGCGTTTGAGACGGACGTGCTCGAACAGACCCTCCGCGCGGCATGTGAAGGCTGCACCTCCGTTGCGCAGACGCGCGAACGCAACCTGATTCCGCTGTTAGAACAAAACATCACATGGAAACAAAAAGCAGCACTCGACGAGCACGCCCCCCACGCACTCAAGGTGCCCAGTGGCAACAACATCCGCCTGACGTACCCAACCGATGGGGAAGGACTGCCGATTTTGGCTGTGCGTTTGCAAGAACTCTTTGGTTTGCCTGAAACACCGCGTATCGCGGGCGGGCGCGTACCCGTACTGCTGCATCTGCTCGCGCCCAATTATCGCCCCACGCAAATCACCACCGATCTGAAAAGTTTCTGGAATGGCGCTTACCAGGAAGTGCGCAAGGAACTCCGCGCGCGTTACCCCAAGCACCCTTGGCCAGACGATCCGTGGAATGCACCTCCCATTTCCGTGGGGCGACGACGCAACTCTTGATTCTCAAAATGGCTTAGATTTTTTTCAACTCGCAACATTAAATAACCGCCAAACTTTTTTTATTTCTTGTTGACAAAAAACAACACCTACTATCATAATCTACTTGTTGTTTATATCGTTTCCCATGCAGTCTATTTTATTCGTTTATCGCCAAGGAGCGCTTCCTCATGTTACAAAAACATTGCCTATCACGTACATTGTTGCTTCCCACTCTGCTGAGTCTGTCGCTGTGCATGGGTGGTTGCGGCTGGAAGCAATCCACGGAAAAAAGCGTGCCCGATCCTAAATTGAGCACGCAGGAAAAAAAGAACACACCCGTTTCCGATGGTCTATTGGCACATTTGACTTTTGATGAAGCGCTATCCGCCACCAGTGGACAGGATGCCACGGAGCACTTTCGCTACACCATCACCAATGGAAAAACGAACAAAATCAAGGAAAGCGTTGGCCCGGGATTGTTCAAAAACGCACTGCAATGCGATGGGCGCACCTTTGCCAGCATACCCGATCTTGCACCATACGCCATTAATCGCGAAAACCAGGGAGCCATCTCTGTCTGGTTTTATGCGGATGCAGAGCAGGTGTCACTGCGCAACGTAATCCTTTCTCTGACAAATCAATGGGGACTT
>DNPO01000418.1 GCA_003501375.1 Candidatus Sumerlaeota bacterium
CTGTGCTGTGCGGCCCCTTGGAACGCTTCGGGCTGGTTGCGTTCTCTTATCTGGCTATCCTTTTTGCCTACCACTACCTGCTCGGCCCGTTCTACCTGTACCATCTGCTTGGCTGCGTGTCGGTATTTGGCGTTTTTATCGCGTTTGCCCTCCGCTCCTGTCCACGTAAAATGCTCTGGGTTTTCGCCGTCTTCGCACTCTTTGCCGGACTCATGCCGGGGATTCCGTGGGCCTTGCTCGGTGGAAAAACGTCCAACCCGATCGCGTACCACAACCCTGGCATGTCTACCAAATTGTTCTACCAACTGAAGTATGGCCAAGAACCGAAAATGTGGGAATTCATCAACACGCACTGCCTAAAGAGCGCGATTCTCACACATGAAAACCGCCACCTGCTTTTCGATCCATCCATCAAACTCGTCCACTTTGACGACTGGGAAGTGCAACAGGTCTGGGGTAAATCAAAGGTAGAGCGCCTCGCCCGCTTGCGTGAGTTGGGCGTGAAATATTACCTTTTCATTCCGTTTGAAAAAGACCACCCGATCAATGCGCGCCTGGGGCATGCGGAGTGGGTACAAGACGGAACGTTGGAATTGATTTTCCAAGCGGGGGATGCTGTTTTGTACCGATTTAGAGAATAGGTATACACTACAGCGCTTCCTTACCAGGACAGCACCCGTACGCAACTGGAGATAAAAAATTTCATATTTTTCGGGGGCAATTATTCTGGTGGTTACAGCATATCCACCGGGTCCATGTCCAGGGTGATGTTCACGGCGCTTTTGCCTTTGTCCTTTTCGTAGATCGCCAGCGCTTCAAAAAGCAACCCGCGCATGAGCGCCGGACTTTCGCAGCGCAGCACAATTTGCCAACGGTAGTCATCCTTGATTTTCGAGATGGGCGAGGGCGTCGGGCCAAAGATAGAAACCGTACGGTACGTGTTGCCGCGTGCGGCGGTGTCGCGCAGAATGTGGATAAGTCGATGCGCTCGCTCCAGCAATTTTTTATCGTCCTTCGAGGACAGTCGCAACATCAGCAGACGTTGGCACGGCGGAAAACGCAGCATCTCGCGCATGTGGATTTCGCGCTGATAAAAACCTTCGGAGTCGTGCGCCACCGCACGTTGGATCGCGTAGTGGTTGGGCATGAAGGTCTGCAAAAAAACCTCGCCGCGTTGCTTCATACGCCCGGCACGTCCCGCGACCTGGGTTATCATGGAAAAGGTGCGCTCCGCTGCGCGGAAGTCAGGGAGGAAAAGCGCATGGTCTACCGAGATCACGCCGACCAGCGTGACGTTTTCCAAATGCAGGCCCTTGGCGATCATTTGCGTGCCGAGCAAAATATCGTAGTCGCCGCCTTCGATACGATCCCATAAATTCACAAACGTTCCGCCACCTGCGGAGTCATAGTCCACGCGCAGCACGCGCGCCTCGGGGAAGATGCGCGCAAGTTCTTCTTCGATGCGTTGCGTTCCCGCTCCGAGCGCGGTGGGTTCGGGTGCGCCACATTCCGGACAGACGGTTGGGCGAGGACGCGTTTCTCCGCAGATATGACAGAGTAATTTGTTCCCTACTTTGTGCCACGTAAGTACGGTGTCGCAGTGGCTGCAACGGATGGACGTTTTGCACGCCATGCAAAGAAAAAAGTTAGAGAAGCCACGTCGATTGAGAAAGAGAATCGTGTGTTCTTTGCGCTCCATGCGCAGATGAATGGCCTCTTGCAACTGCGGCGAAAGCAGATCGGTTTCGCGATCTTGCAGCACAAGTTCGGACATGTCGATCAACCGTATATCCGGCAGGCAAGCGCCTCCGACGCGTTCGGTTAGCGGCAGTAGCGTGTACTTGCCCAGTTGCGCGTTGCGAATACTTTCGAGCGATGGCGTTGCGCTGCCCAGCACAACCGGAATGCTCAGTTGTCGCCCGCGCCAGAGCGCCAAATCACGTGCGTGGTAGCGTGGCGCGGGATCGCTCTGTTTGTAGGTGCCCTCGTGCTCCTCGTCCACAACTAACAAACCAAGATTGGGAAATGGCGCGAAGATGGCGGAACGCGCACCGATGAGAACCTGTATCCGCCCACTGGCGATCTGTCGCCAGAGTTCGTATTTTTGTCGGGCGGTGACGCTGGAGTGGTAGACGCCCACGCTGGGGCCAAAGCGTCGGCGGAAGCGATCCACCGCCTGCGGCGTAAGCGCAATTTCCGGCACCAGCACGATGGCTTGCCGCCCCTCTTCGAGTGCACGCGCAATGGCCTGCAAATAAACTTCGGTTTTCCCGCTGCCGGTAATGCCCTGAAGCAGGAAGGCTTCGTAACGTTTCTCGGTTACGGCGGTTGCGATTTTTTCAAACGCCGCTTGTTGCTGCGATTGCAACGTGTGCGGAGCAGAAGCCGCCTTGGGTACGCGCCCCGGACTCAGCCCATCTAATTCGGAAGTTGTTTCAGCAAGGACGCATTTTTCTAAAAGCGTGTTAATTATTGCAACGGAGCACTTAAATTCCTCCGTAATTTCAGCACGCGTCATGGGGCGGTTCCCGTTTTCCTCAAAAAACAGCGTCAGCATTTCCTGCCGCTTGGTTAACTTGATGTCGGGACGGCTCATTTCATTGAGCGCAAGGCGTCGTTCGACGGACGGTTTAAAATCGCGTAGTCCGAAGAACGAAATGGTGGAAAGCGCCTCGCCGATGCCCGCGAGATAGTAGTCGCTCATCCAGCGACTCAGGTCGAGCAGGTCGGACGGCAGCGCGTATTCCGGCGTCAGAATCGTTTCGATGGGCTTCAGTTTTTTTACCGGAACATCCGTGGTTGTCATCAGAGACATCACCACGCCTTCTACGCTTTGCCGTTGGAACGGAATACGCACCATGTTGCCCACACGCAGCGTGGCCGCGAGTTCATCGGGCACGCCATAAGTATAGGTCTGGCGCAGAGGACGCGCGACGGCGACCTCTGCGAACAGAGAAAACGAGGGCGTTGGACTCACAGAGACCATTGGGATTACGGGAGGACATCCCCAGCAACATTGCTAGTAACCGGCGCTAGTACCAGCGTGAACGGTGGGAAAATAAACCACCAGGTAGTAACGCTCGATTGCACGATGCTCACTTTTTTGGCTCCGCCCTGTTTGGCCGCATCGGTGAAATCGGCCACAGTACCTTCCAATGTAGCATCGCCCCAAAGCGGGGTCGAAAAGAGCAGATGCAACGCGACATTGGACGTGCTTTGGTGCGCAATGGGTTTTCCATTGGGCGTGGTCAACCCGTTGAAGTTGGTTGCCGTGCTGGTGGAACTACAGGCGACTCCGAGGAGGAGCGTGGCTATCAAGATGGAGCCAAGAATGAATTTTTTCTTCATGGTTTTTTCTTCTTCGGAAAATGGAGTAAGGTGCGAGGCTGATACGCACTCCGCCTATTGTTATTGAGCATTCTGTCAGCGTCAACCTCTTTTATTGCACTGTCCGTTCTTGCTTGCAGGGAAAGCCCTTTATGTGATATTTAAACAGCATTGGAGACATATTCACCCATTTCTTTTGAAGGAGACCATTCATGCCACCTGTATTTTCTGCGTTTTTTATCACGGTTTTTGTTTTGTTCGTGTTGGCTGTTTTAATATTACCCTCCATCCGCATCATCGGCCCGACCGAAGTTGGATTGCTCATTAAGCGTTTTTCGTTCAAGAAGTTGGACGAAGAAAACGTCATCGCGTTGGATGGGGCGGCCGGTTATCAAGCCGATTTGCTCATGCCGGGTTGGCGCTGGGCGTTTTGGATCGTTTACAATGTCGAGAAACACCCCTGGGTGCAGGTACCCGCGGGCGAGATAGGCGTGGTTATTGCGCAGGTTGGACACAGCCTGCCCATCGGTGCAAAGTCGGCGATTTACAAGAAGGAGTTTCAGAATTTCCAGGACTTGCGCTCCTTCCTGAAACTCGATGGACAAAAAGGTGTGCAACGTCCCGTTCTGCCTCCAGGCACCCTGGTGCCGATTCACCCGGTTGCATTCCTCGTGATCACGCGACAGAAGGTCTACGGACTTCCCGTTTCGCCCCAGTTGCGTTATGAAAAAGCCAAGACCGGCACGTTGCGTCCCGAATCGTTCGGGTTGGTGCCACGTCAGTTGGAGATTGTGCGTATCGAGCCGGAGATGCGCGATGCCAATAATATGCTGGATCAAATTGGCATTGTGACCACGTTTGAAGGTGATCCATTGCCTTCCGGCGATATTGCCGGGCGTCTCGGCGGTTTTGCTGATTTGGCTAGTTTGGAGGGCACGGGAAATTGTGATGATGCCAGCCAGATTGAAGTGTTGCTGGGCTGCAAAAATCACCTGCACAACAACTATCAAGATTTTCAGGCCTTTCTGGACAATGGCGGGCACATCGGTTTGCAGCACGACCCGCTGCTGTACGGTGCGTTCGCGTTGAACCCCTTCCTCATCAGCGTCGAGATGGTGCCGATGCTCGTGGTGCGTCAGGGCGAGGTCGCGATCATCAAGGCTTATGTGGGCCTCGTAACGCAGGACACGTCGGGTTCGGAATTCAAGTTTGGCTCGCTGGTCCGTCCCGGCCACCGCGGTATTTGGCAGGAACCGCTGCGTACGGGCAAGTACCCCATCAACCCGCGTTGTTACCAGGCGGAACTGGTACCGACCGCCATTCTCACGCTCAACTGGTCGGACGCTGTCTCCAAGGCACATAACCTTGATGCGCAGTTGCAGCACATCGTGGCCAAGAGCCGTGAAGGCTTCGTGTTCAAACTGGAATTGCAGGTGCAGATTCATGTGCCGGATACCAAAGCTCCGCGCGTGATTTCGATGGTCGGTACGATGCAAAATCTGGTGAGCGAAGTGTTGCAGGCGGCGGTGGGTAACCACTTCCGCGACAAATTGCAGAGCCTGCCTGCCGTGCGTTTCATCGAAACGCGTCAGGACGTGCAGGTTGAAGCGTTTGCGCATATTTCCCACCAGTTGGAAGAATACCAAGTGGAAACGAAGGGCGTTTATATTCAGGACGTGGTGCTGCCTGCCGAGTTAGTTGCAGTGCTGACATCGCGCGAAATTGCCAATCAGGAAATCCAGACGTTCCAGAAGCAGAAGTCCGCACAGGATCAGCGCGTGGACATGGAACGTGCCAAGGGTACCGCCGATATGCAGGCGGAACTGGCGAAGTCGAAGGTAAACGTGGACATCAAGAGCAACAACGCTACGGCGCGTAAGGCTGAGGCCGACGGTGAAGCCTGCTACATCCAGCAAACTGGTGCGGCGAAGGGTGCCGAAGTAGAAGCGGTGGGTATGGCGCGCGCGAAGGCGTACAAGGCGCAGGTGGATGCGCTGGGTCAAGGCCCGACCACGTTCGTTAACACCATGACCGCGTTGGCGGAAAAGGGCGTGAAGTTCGTGCCCGATATTCTGGTGGCAGGCGGCAATGGTGGCGTGATCGACGGTTTGGCCGCGCAACTCATGAAGATGTTCAAGGAAAAAATCGACACGAACATCACCAAACCGGAATAGGAACATCAAAAAAAATTAACCACGGAAAACACGAAACACACGGAAACTGATGAAAAGACAACTGCAAAGCAAAAGACAAATTTTGTGTCTTTAAGCAGTTGATTTCAGGTTTTATCAGTTTCCGTGTGTTCCGTGTGTTCCGTGGTTAAAAGGTGTTGGGGGTTCAATTTTTCGTGGTGTTTTTTTGTCGCTCCTCCTAAACTCTTCCGTTGCGATTGGGAAGCAAATCGTGCAAAAATGCGCGAGTCCGATTGACGGGGAGATTATTCCGAAGAAGGTTGTGGCACTATCATGAAGAAAACACTGTCCCTTGCTCATTTTGTGCCCGGCAATCCTGTTGTGTTGGAAAAAGGGGAGCCTGGTAAAGATACGCGTCTGAAAGCCACCAGCAAGTTGGTGGGTGTCATGGAATCGCCCAGTCTGATTTTTCTGGAAGCACCACAAACCGCTGATGGCCCGTTTTTTACCCCTAACGATACTTATTGCGTGGTACGCTTCCTTTATGAGGGCGATGCCATCGGGTTCCGCGCGCGCGTGGAACGCCTCCTGAATCATCCAGTACCCCTGGTGGTTCTCGGGTATCCACGGGAGTATGAAGGCATTGCCGTTCGTAAAGCAGACCGTATTGTTTGTAACCTGCCGATGCAGTTGATGGGATGCGCCATTCCAGAAGCGCCGCTGAAACCGCAAGCCCATTTGCAGGGTGGTTGCACATCCAAACCTTTCCTTCCCAGCGCGATTCCGTACGTGGGTCGCATTGTCAACCTCAGCGAAGGCGGATGCCAGATAGCGCTTCCGCAATTTTCGCAAGATTTACCAGCGGGTTCGGATGGCGACTTGCTGCGTTCGATGCTGCCCGAACACCGAACTAAATACTTTCCCGATTTACTGGCAAAGTTTCTTGCGGTTCAGAAATTTCTTTGCATTCGCTACAAGTTACCCTCTAATTTGGACCAGTCGTGGGATGATACCGTTCGTTCCATGCGCGTGGTAGCGGATGAGACCCACCATGAGGATGAGCCGTTGCCCGTCATTGATGAAAACAAAGTGCCGCCCAAGCGTTTTTCTGAGGAGCCTTCCCGGAATGGGCAGATAGAAGTGTGTGGTGAACTCCGCTGGAATCGGGTAGAGGGGCGCAGCCATATGATTGGCGTTAAATTCCACCATTTGCTTCCCGAAAGCATTGCCCATATTGGCAAAGTAATTCAGTACCAGAAATCCTTTTTCGGCAATCGCGGTGAAGATACGCTTTAACCGCCTTCAAATACCTGCCTTAATATCGAGCACCTGCACGAAAATTGTGCAGGTGCTTTTTTGTGTTGGGTAGTAAGGGTTTTTTGTTAGATTGGAATATCCTTTTTTATATTCTGTTTCTTAGAATGTTTAAAATAAAAGACTTATATCACCCCTGTCGCATTGGTTTTATATGAAGATGCGTTTGCAATCTGTGGTAATTTTTCCCATGTTTGATCGGAAAAGGTGGAATGGTATAGGAATTGCTGCATCTCTTGTGAGTGTCTGTTGTTGCACAATTGCGCTGCACTGCTTTTTATCTTGGAGAGGAGACCATTGGCATGTTGACCACGCGCCATTTTACTACACACCCGAAGACTCGTTCTATACCCTGGCGAGGTGTAACACTGGTGGAAGCCGTAATTGCCATTTCCATATTGTCGGTAATGATGACGGCAATCATTTCCACCATGATTGCAAGTTCCAAATTCACGCGTCTCAACAGCAATGCTGTCATGGCCAAAAACATCGCTCAAGGTTTTTTTGAGATGATGAGTAACGATGCATTTGCCAGTGTAAACGGCACAAATTACGTGCAAGGTACCACGCGGGTTCCTGCGACTATTTATTTGGATCATAACGGCGGGATTACTTGCACGGTATCTTTTCAGTTTGTTGGGTTTGGAACCGTGAAAAGCGGAAGCAGCGGGACTACTCTCAATGTTTCGGATGCCTCTTCCACTTGGCAAACTAACGAATGGGTTGGGTCCAAGGTGTATTTGGTGTCCGGTACGGGTGTCGGACAGTGGAAAAATATAACCGCAAATACAACAGCAGCGGGAACGTTGTCGTTGACATTGGATAGCGCCTTTAGCACTACTCCAGATAACACGACCCGATATATGATTAACAATGGAAAGACGGTGCGTGTTACCACCAAGTGGAGTTACATGGGGAAGAACTACTCCCAGACGGTGGGATCGTTGGTCACGCGGTACCGCACCAATGATGAGTTGGGATTTTAAAACATTTGTTTGGGAAGATATCCTGTTGCATCGTACTTAGAAAATAATGGGTGTTTTAGACAGATATGGGAAAGTGAGGAGACATGGCATGTATTCCCGATTAATGAACAGGCGTAGCATGCACGGATTTACTTTGGTGGAATTAATGGTGGCTCTTTTTATCACGCTTTTGGCCTCTTCCGCTGTGGTCTCGCTGGGGATTACGGGGGGGCGACTTTACAAGAGTATCTATTCGCAGCAGATCTGCTTGCGGATGGCCAAAAGTGCCTTAGAGGGACCGCATGGGCTAAATCGCGAGATACGCATGGCAAATTCCATGTCTGTTTCAGCGGATGGCTATAGCGTAGTCTATACGGTATCTGGGGATGCCACAGCACGAAAGATTGCGCTTACTTCAACAGATAGTGATTACACCACACCGTGGAATAATACGCTGACTTATACGTATGGTGCCAACACTCCTATCGTGGTGGCAAAATGGCTTGCCCCCCAACAAGATGGGAGTGCTTTCTTTTCCACTACCACCGGGACTTTGCAAATGAAAGCACGTATTGGGGATCGTTGTCCTACAACGGCCGCTTACCAAGCGGTGGATAATGCGTATTCTGGTCCGGGAATACAAGGGGTTGAAATATACACCACTGTTTCTCCCCGCAATACGAGCGAGTAATGTTGGGGTTGACCTCAGAGTAAAAATTTGCCGAATGGAGAACTGATATCATGAAGAATAGAGCGTATTTCCAACATCCTCGCCGTGGCACAGCTATATTGGTAGCCGTCATGCTTTTGGGTATGGTTTTGCTTTTACTTACAAGCGCCTTGATTGGTATGTCGTCTTACCAGACACGAGACCGCACACGTTATGAGTTGTACAAGGACGAATTTTGCGCGGAGGAAGAGGCAATTAACCGAGTGTACGGGCACATGCAGTTTCGCGTGAAAAACTCTGGAACGCTGTTTACGAAGATTACTTCGGTGCTGACCTCGACAGAGTGCGCTCCGGCATCCACGATTACCTTGTATAATCCCGTGACAGCCCTCACGTCGACATTTAATATTTCCGATTTTACTTTGACAAAACTTACCGAGACCACCAGTGCGATTACGTACTCCATTAAAGTACGCGCCAAGAAGCAACAAACGAATGGACTTGCGGTAACGCCGGGCGTGGTCTTGACGGAGAAGGTTGTGTTTACACGCACCTCTCTGTGCAATTTCGCTATTTTCTACGACAACGATATGGAAATTGCTCCTGGTGCGAATATGACAGTGGCGGGCAAGGTACATTCCAACGGAAATATGTATCTGGGCGGCGGAGGTGCCAATCTCGATATTACCGGAAAAACCACCGCTGTCGGAAAAATTTATGGAGGTCGCTATTCTGAATCCGGACAAGGTACTTCCGGAACCGGTAGTGCAGTGTCGATTGCCAATGCTTCTGGTAATTTGACATCCATGTATCGGAATGACACGACCAGTGCTGGGTGGATCGACTCCTTAGACTCCGATTGGTATTCCAAGGCGATTAGCACTTGGGGTGGGCAAGTTCAGGATGCCGCTTTTAGTGTAACGTCCCAGGATATTGAAGGGCTTTCTGATTCGGATACTTCTGACAATACCAATGCGAACCATACGATTATTGATTCCAGCAGTTCGTCTTCCAGCGCTTTTGTTAAACAAGCGGGATTGATTATCAGCAGCAGTGTTACTTCTGTGAATGGCACTACTGCCTCAGGAACAGTTAGTGCCGTAGACGCTACGGGTAAGACCGTATATTTGAATTATTACACGCTCAATGGCGTGACATATGCCACGAATCGCGCTACCGGGTCAACGGTATCAACAACTGTTAATGGGAAAACGGTTTCCGCTACCGTCAATAGCGTTGTTAGCACTTCGGCTTTTTATAATGCGCGTGAGGGGAAGACTGTTGCCAGCGTAAACGTGGATGTGGGAAAGATAGCAACGGCTGCGGCGGCGACCCAGACAGATACCTATAGTTCCGGAAGTTCTACCTATGGAACAGTAACGGGGCAGTACTCCGTGTTGCCCTCAAACGGCATCATTTACATCAACAACAGTACAACTGTCAGTAGTGCGGAGGTGGGTGTTCGTTTGACAGATGCCGCTACATTGCCAGTTCCTACCACAGTAACTGGGCTTTCCTTTGTCTCCGATGATCCTATGTATGTGCAGGGGGACTACAATACCACCAATGCGACGCTTTCCATGGTGGCTGGCGATGCCGTTACGCTTTTGTCAAATAATTGGTCAGACCAGAGTTCAAGCGGGTACTCCAAGGGTACGTCCTCCAGCACGGCTTACAATGCGGTATTTATCAATGGGATTGTTGCCTCGGCGAATAGCAAGTATAGCGGTGGTGTGGAAAACTATTTCCGTCTTTTGGAAAACTGGGATAGTAAAACATTGACGTTCAAAGGTTCCATTTTGGAATTGTTTAAGAGTACAACAGCGACGTCCCCATGGACGGCAAATTCCGGTTATTACAATGCTCCTAAGCGTAGTTGGACATGGGATTCCGCCCTTGCGACAGACGGGCCTCCCGGAATGCCGAACGTTGTGAGTATCTCGCGTGCGAGTTGGGCTGTTTCTAATTAAACTTGCCAGATCATCAGAAAAATAGAGAACCCCAAGGTTGCAATTGCGGCCTTGGGGTTCCCTGTTTTCTCTTGTTGATTTGCTGGCTTTACCCGCGGTTGAACAACACGGTACGTTCATAGGTGCGTACGTCTTCGATCCAACCGGGGCCGGCAGGAACGCCCGCCTTCTCGCAGCAATAGTCCCAGACCGCGCCAAATGGTAAGGATTTGCACTCTTCCAGTAATGCAAGACGTCCCGTAAAGTCACCTTTTGCTTCGGCTTCGCGGAGGATTTGCGTCGGTTCCAGCAGGGCAAGCAACAGCGCTTTGTTCATGGCGCGTGTGCCGATGACCCAGGCTGCGATGCGGTTGATGCTGGCATCGAAATA
>DNPO01000336.1 GCA_003501375.1 Candidatus Sumerlaeota bacterium
GCTCCATTTGTTATTGGAACTCCACCCGGCCAGCAAAATTCCCAAGACGCCCAAACCGCTCACTGCCGTAATGTAAAGAACGCCGATGTCCAAATCAGCCACCTGCATCAGCGGACTGTAGGGCAACACACCGAGCGTTAAAACGGTTGCCGCCATGGAAAGAAAAGGCGCGAGCAAATGCAACACCGGATCCGCTTTTTTCGGGACAAAATCTTCCTTGAAAAGGAGTTTGAACGTATCGGCCAAGGTCTGAAAAATACCGTGCGGGCCAACGCGCATGGGGCCAAGACGGCACTGGAAGTGCCCGGCGATTTTGCGTTCAACATAGATAAGCGCGAAGCCCAAACCTGTCAGGAGCGCACCGATACCAGCGACGCCCAGCGCCATCCAAACTGCGGCAAGTGCCCAGTCCAGCCAGCCTTGGCCAGCCAAAGAATTTGCCGCGCGTTCCGCAAGGGTCAGGGATGATTGAGAAAAAAGAAGAGGCATAATGAGAGGGTAAAGAAAAAGGACATAAAACCGCACCGTCCTTTAAGTCCTTTGTTGTTTAGTAACCACCCCGGGTTATTCCTTCACATTTTCCAGGGCTTTTTTGATTTCATCAATCAGGCGCGTTACCGGATACGGCTTTTGGATGAAGCCATCCGCTTCCTGATCGGCAAAGCGTTCAAAAATCTGCTGCTTGCTATAACCGCTGGACAAAATCACCCGCACATCGCTGCGAATATTGCGCAAATTCCGCAGCGTTTGTTCGCCATCCATGCCCGGCATAGCGTAATCCAACAACACCACCGCAACTTCCGGTGCATGCTGCTCAAACACATTCAACGCTTCCTGTCCATCGGACGCGGTGAGCACGCGGAAACCCGCACGTTCCAAAATGCGTTTGCCCACGGCGCGCACGCCCTCATCGTCGTCGACAACCAACACTACGGGCGCAGCCCCTCCCAGTACAATCCCCTTGAGGGGTGGCACCAGAGGCGGACGAGATTCCATCTCTTTTTCATGCGCCTGCGTTTTCTCTTTGAGTGCCGGAAAAAGCAAGCGAACCGCCGTCCCGTGTCCCGGTTTGGACCAAACCTTCACATGCCCGGAATGGCCCTCTGCAATATTGCGCACCGTGGCTAAGCCCAGCCCATGCCCTGTGCCCCGCGTGCTAAAAGAGGGATCGAAGATGGAATTCAACATTTTCTCTTCCATGCCGGTGCCGGTGTCAGCAACCTCAAAAAAGACACACGCGCCTTCGGGAAGATTATTGACCATATCCGGCAATCTTTGCAACGATGGATCACTGTGCTGGGTGCCCACTCGCAGGGTGATGGTACCAACCGGATTCATCACCCCGAACGAACTGGAGGATTTTTTCTTTTCCAGAATCGACTCCACCGAATTAACCAACAAGTTGTACAACGCATGCCGCAGCAGGTCATGGCTGGCAGAAATGGAAGGAAGTTTTTCCTCTACTTCCTGGTGCAGCACTATTTCGTGCGGAATCCCGGGCTGAAAACTATGGTACACTTCATGCGCCAAGTCGGCAGGGTGCAGATTCTGCCGCATAAAAACATCTTTCTTGGAATATTGCATCATCTTGTCGGTCAGTGCTGCCGCACGCCGGGAAGCACTCTGGATGGCATCCAAATATTCGCGCAACGGGGCAACGCCAGAGGGCAAATCGGTCAATGCCAGATCAGAAAATCCAACAATTCCTTGGAGAATGTTATTGAAATCATGCAAGAGCGCCGCGGAAAGAATTCCGTAATTTTCCAGTTTCCCCTCTTGGATTTCCAAGTTGAGTCGGTCGCAATCCGCATACTTGGAAGACACGCCACTTTGGACAATCAGCAGGACTTCTTGGGGGGATGGGGCCGTAACGGGAAGCATATGGCAGGAAAGACGGGCGTCAAAAATAGACCCATCCTTGCGCATCAGTTGCTTTTCCGCACAATAAGTATCGTGCCCCATTCCAGCCAGGAACTGTTTCTGTTCCTCCATGTCGTGCGGGTGCCCGCCCGGGAGTACCAGATTATCCCAGGAAATCTTGTGCAATTCATTCTGACCATACCCCGTCAATTGACAAAACGCCGGGTTTGCCCAAGTGCATTTTTTTGAGCCACCAATAATGGCGACACCTACAGCGGCTCCCGGACGTCCAGAATGCACGAGTGACGGCAGGTCTACATTCAGGGCACAAGATGCCACGGGGTGGTTATGCGGGTTAGAGATCATATAGTGTTGAGTGTTATTTGTTTAAGTTGTTGTTCCCAACATAATAAATATGTCCGGGAACACACCGGAGAACGTGAATTTTTTCACACATGCACGTCCCCTCGGCCCATGATGCCCTCTTTAATACCATTTTTGTAGGGCAAGATTCAAGGAATAAGAGACCGAACAAATCGGTTTTTGGAAATTTATCAGATCAATAAAAAAAGGAGGATTTTCGGTGTTTTCCGATCATATCTCACCCTAAATTAACAAAAACCTCTTCAAATCCAATTACCGTCTGTTCGGCATTGAATTTTTCAAAGATGGCTCGCTGCCCCTCCCGCCCCATTTCCGCAGCATCGGAACGGTTGAGCATCAACATGCGCAAGGCTTTGGAGAGTGCCTTGGGATCGCACGGTGGCACCAAAACACCGCCATGAGTTGCTTCCATCCATTCGGGCAGACAGCCGTGTTGCGATACGACTACGGGCACAGCCGCGGCCAGCGCTTCAGGGACAAACGAACCAATAGGCTCAGGATACGTAGTTGGTACACAAAGCGTATCAATCCCTCGCAAAAAAGCAATCCGGTCTGTGGGGGTAAGTTCCCCGACATAACTAAAATCCTGCTCATATCCCCACTCGCGAATCTGCGATTTTATCTCCGCAAAGTACGCCTTGTCTGCGCCGTTTAAAAATCCCGCACAACGGAGTTGGCAACCGGATGTATCCGTATTTTTCTTGAGCAGGTGAAACGCTTCAATCAAAACGTGCAGTCCGTTTGCTGGACAGATCGGCGAGCGGTAGCCAATAATAAAACGGTGGGGAGTGGCGGAGCGTGGACGTGGACTTTGGTGATACCCCTGCAAATCAATCCCCTGCGGCACTACGTGCATTTTCACCGCAGGCGCTTGGAGATACTCCTGCATAAAATCCGCATAATAGTGGCTCGGTGCGATAAACCCGTCAATATGCGCCGCCTGCTTGCGTAAAATATCCTTGGCATGCTGAAGATCGGGATGTGTGAACTGTTCCAAAAACGTATCCTCACCCGACAACAAACACAACACGGGCAGGCTAAATCTTTTGTGCAGCGGTTCCGCCAACCCGGCGAACAACGAGTTAGGCAGCAGGAAAAAATCTGGACGTGGAAGCGCCTCCAAATAATCCAACACACGTTTAATTTCAGAAGCGTGCGGCCCATCCTTGCCCATCAGCACGGAAATGGTCAAATCGGCCAAACCTTCGGGATCAGTCATATCGCCCAACTTCGCTGATAACTTCAGTAGATGTTTGTTGTCGAGCAGGTTCTGAACAAAACGCGGCGCAAAGCGAAAAGAGGGGTACTTTTCACGCAGGTAAACGTTGATCCCGCCATAAAAAATAGGATGTTCTCCGACCGTCTCTTCTGCGCTTTCCAGCGGCGGCGTGTACGTCGGGATAAAAACAACGTCATGCCCGCGCGCACGAAACGCCCGCGCCAGCCACGCATCGCGCAAACAGGCGTCGCATTCCATGCGACCTGAACCGGAGGTGATGAAGACGAAACGCATAAAATTCACACCTGACAAAAGCAAGATAACCACGAAATACACGAACTACACGAAAAAACCAACGGTAGAATTTTTTCTGCTTTTTATCCTGTTAAATCCTGTTAATCCATGTTCAATAGCCATTATTTTTCTTGTTTGAAACACAGAACATTCCCCTCGGCATCCGAAAGAACAATGCGCCCATTTGCCACAATTGGCGCGGCGGCAAACGGCGTTCCATTTTCATATTTCCAAAGTTGCTTTCCGTTGGTCAAGTCCAGCACATAAAAAACGCCTTCCTTGTCCGCCACTCCCACCCACGTCTCAGCAACACACGGTGCGGCCTCAAACAGCCCGCCTCCCGGAAACGTCCATATTTTGCTCCCGGTAGCCCGATCAATGCAATAAACCTTTTTATCGCGTCCCGCCGCAATTACCCGATTGCCCGCCACGGCACACGACGCTGGAAAGGGCGATTCCGTCGGATTCGACGCTACCCGCCATGCGACCTTCTGGGTTTTCAAGTCGATCCCCAGCGCCTCGCCCGCATACTGCCCGATAAACGCCATCGAGTTCACAAGCGCCGGAGCACACGAAGCGTAACTTCCCATGTCCACCTTCCAGGCCAATGTGCCGGATGTCAGATCAATCGCGCGCAGTTGATGGTCGCATCCGCTGATATAAGCGCGTCCATCCGCCAACGCCGCTCCGCCATGCACCGGCCCGTCGGTTTCATGCTTCCAAATAACGCGCCCGTCTTTCATATCCAGACAATACAAACTCTGGTCATAAGAACCCACCAGCACACGTCCCCCCTCGCAAGCAAGCGATGAGTGGCATTCGGCTTTTGTTTCCACTTCCCACAATTTTTTGCTCGTAACTGCATCCAAACAAACCACCTTACCCGCATCATCCGCCAAGAATAATTTTCCGTTGGAAACACAAGGCGTAGCGGAAAAGCCCGTTGCATTTTTCCATTGCCAGCGCACCGCACTCGTTTCCAAATCCAACGCGAACACGCTTCCCTTGCCCGTCGCAATAAACACGGTACCCCCCGCCACAACGGCTTCCGACTCGATCCCTTCCTTGGTTTCTTCCTTCCAGGCAA
>DNPO01000246.1:0-1096 GCA_003501375.1 Candidatus Sumerlaeota bacterium
CCTATGCCCGGCAAATCGCCGAGCGATTCGAGACCGAGCACGAAGAATTTGTGATGAAGCCTAACGCGATTGATGTGCTGGGACGTCTGGTTTGGTATTGCGACGAACCGATGTCCGATTCGTCCGCGCTGGCAACTTTCTACGTTGCGGAAATCACGCGGCGGCATGTAACGGTTGCGCTCAACGGCGATGGCGGCGACGAATCGTTCGCGGGCTACACGCGCTATCGCGGCATGTCGGCGGTCAATCGCTACGGGCGGATACCTAAATTTTTACGCCAAGGCGCGGCAGCCTTTCTCAACCCGCTTGCCAAGGCGCTGCCCAACTTTGTCCCGCTGGAAAAAGCGCAGTACCTCAACCAGTTCAGCCTCTACGACGACGCACGCCACTACGCGCAATACTTGGTTATCCTGCGCGAGTACATGAAGCCGCAACTTTACTCCGACACGATGCGCAATGCGCTCGGACATCGCGATGCGCTCGACTATGTGCAACGCGAGTATCGCCGAGCGGGGTTGACCTGCGAGATTGACCGCAAACTGAACACCGACGTGAACACGTACCTACCCGGCGACTTGCTGGTTAAGATGGATCGTATGACGATGGCGCACGGCTTGGAAGGCCGCTCGCCGTTTCTTGACCATGTGCTGATGGAGTACGCCGCATCGTTGCCGGGCGAGGTCAAGTACGCCAACGGGACGCTGAAGAACATCCTGAAAAAAGCGCTGGAACCGGTCCTTCCGCGCGAGACGCTCTACCGCGCCAAGAAGGGGTTCAGCCTACCGATTAATCGCTGGTTCCGGGAAAACTTGAAGGATTTTGTGCGTGATATTTTGCTGAGTGACCGGGCGCGGGCGCGCGGTTACTTCAACCCGGTTTACGTCGAAAAACTCATCAACGATCACGTCGCGCAACGCCAACCGCATCACCACCGCCTGTGGTCGCTGCTGTGCTTCGAACTCTGGTGCCGCACCTTCCTTGACCGGAGCGATTTGAGCAGTGGGGCGATTACGCTCTAACGTCAAAACACTATCCGCAGATTTACACAGATGAACGCAGATTAAAACCTCCTGATTTTTACCTGGCAGTTCCTAAT
>DNPO01000246.1:1445-5812 GCA_003501375.1 Candidatus Sumerlaeota bacterium
TCTGCGCAATCTGCGGACAGGTCTTTTATGTCATCTTCCCCCCCTCGCATTCTCCAACTCACCAGTTCCGCCCACATTGGCGGCACGGAACGTAACATTTTACGCTTCCTGAAGGGGCATGAGGCGGGACGTTTTGATTACACGTTGGTTACGATGGAATCGAAAGGCCCGTTGCTCGAAGAAGCGCGCGCACTTGGCGTGCAAAGCATCGGACTACCCTCGCAAAGTCCGTTCAACGGACAGACGCGCAAACGCTTCCGGGATATATTGGCCGAGGGCAATTTCTCGCTGGCACATGCTTATGGACTGCGTGCCGAAACACTCGCACGCGGCATGGCGCACAACGCCAAAGTGCCTGCGTACGTATCCGGCATCCGCAGTCCCGACCCCTGGCGCAAACTGCCACATGTGTTGCTCGACCGCTTCACCGCGCGGGGCGGACGTGTGGACTTGTTCATCTCCAACTCCGAGGCGGGACGTCAGAGCCGCATCGAACGCGAGAAGTTTGCAGCAAATAAAATCATCACGATCCACAATGGCATTGAACCGCCTGAGCCGCCCACCGCACCGGAATTTAGAAAAAGCGCAGAAGCATCCGCCTTGCGCGAAAAAATGGGCATTGCGCCCGACGCCTGGCCGATAATAACCGTAGTTTCCAATTTACGCCCACCCAAGGGGCACTTGGACATTATTAACGCGGCAGGCATTCTGTTGCCGAATTTTCCGAAACTTTGTTTATTACTGGCCGGACGCGACGACAGCAACGGACAAATACAGACTGCGGCTCAAAATGCCGGGCTTGCCGCCAACGCACGTTTTCTGGGCTTCACTTCTGATCCGTATCCGCTCATGCGCCTGAGCGATATTTACTGCCTGCCGTCGCACTGGGAGGGGTGCCCCACCGCGCTTCTGGAAGCAATGGCGCTGGAGTGCTCCATTGTCACCACGCATGTCGGAGGTATCCCTGAGTTGGCACGCAACGAAGAAGAAGCGTTGCTGGTTCCCCCGCAAGACCCGGTGCAGTTGTCCTCCGCGCTCGAACGCCTTCTGCTCGACCCGTCGCTGGCGCAAAAATTAGCCCACAACGCCCGTCAACGCGTGCTGGAAAATTTCACCCTGGAACAAATGATCCGGCGCATCGAAGACGCCTACGATAAACTCCTGCGAAGAAAATAACCCCCTCTCTTTCCCATTAGTTTTCTGTGCAATCGGCGAATCGCCTTGACATCCTTGGCACAAAAACTATGCTGGAAAAGGAGTCTGTAAAGGACGGAGATTTCATGCATCCGGGACACGCCCAGAAAATTATTTACTTGGATGTTTGTGCTTTATGCAGACCTTTCGATAACCCCAGTTCACTGCGGATTCGAATGGAGTGCGATGCCGTTTTGCTTATTGAAGATCATGTCAGACAAGGCGTTTATAGAACGTTCGTATCGCCGATGCACGTGACGGAATTAAACGCGACAGCAGACCTGATCGAACAACAGGATGTTTTGATGTTTCTGCGGGCTTACGGTGAAAACGTCCGGGGTAATTTAGCAGAAATTAGAACACGGGCGGAAGAACTATTTTGCAACGGATTGGGCGCCGCAGACGCTGCGCATGTCGCTTTCGCAGAATCAGAAAACGCCATTTTCATTACTTGCGACGACCGACTTGAGAAAAAATGCCAAAAAACAAAAGTCCGCATACCATGTATGAACCCCCTGCGATTTTGTGAACAGGAGAATTTAAGATGAAAACAAACATTTTAATGGATGATGTTCAACTAGCGCAAAGTGCTGTAGAGGCCTTGTTGAAGGCTTTGGGCCCAGTGGAAACCGCCCGTTTTTTGGCCTTGCCAGTACAAAAACGCACCGATTCGGTTCGTCGACACCGTGATTGGCAGCGCCAT
Source organism: Candidatus Sumerlaeota bacterium (assembly GCA_003501375.1). Taxonomy (GTDB): domain Bacteria; phylum Sumerlaeota; class Sumerlaeia; order UBA8349; family UBA8349; genus UBA8349. Next base: position 3,343 of record DNPO01000246.1, read on the forward strand.
GCTGATAAAAATTTGATATTTGATAACGCGTTTAAAGCGCAAAAATAAATACCACCCAGACAGGACGATTCATGAAGAAAAAACATTTGTTGCAATTGTGCATTGGCATCCTCATCAGCGCAGCAGCGCTATGGTACGTTTTTCACGGCATCCCCATCCAAGAATTTTTCGGCGCATTCAAAACCTTCAAGTACATCTGGCTGCTGCCTGCACTGGCGGTCTTTTACTTTGGTATCTGGCTACGCGGTCTGCGCTGGCGCTGGCTCTTCCGTCCGAACTACGATGTCCCGCTTCGCTACACCGTCGGCGGCATTTTTATCTGCTTCGCATTCAACAGCATCTTTCCCGCACGCGCTGGCGAGTTCGCTCGTGCTTACTTGGTTGGCAAACGCGGCAAGACCGGCTTCAGCACCGCATTCGCGACCGTGGTCAGTGAGCGGCTGCTCGATGGCATCACTATTTTGGTGTTGTTCGTTGCGGCATTTTTCGGTGCGCAAAAATCGCTGATCGCTCCTGATCAAGTCAATGAAGTAACGGTGCTGGGAAAAACGATCACGTTTAAAGGCGTGCAAATCATGGCCTCCGTTAAAACGATGGTCATGCTTTGTATGATACTGATCGCTGGCATTGTCGCGGTGAGCATCCCCACCACGCGCGGCTGGATGTTGAAAATTCTGCATGTGTTCAAGTTCATTCCCGCCACCTTCCGCAATAAAATCGAAGCGCTGATCCACCGCTTTGCCGAGGGGCTGTCCGCATTGAAAGACCCTAAACGTCTATTTGGATTGGGCATTCTTTCGCTCATCATCTGGCTTACCAACGCTTGGTCCATGATGTTGATCGCCTGGGGATTTGGTCTCGAAATTTCTCCCGCCCAATCGCTTGCCCTGCTATTTATTGCATCCGTCTTCGTGAGTATGTCACCCACACCGGGCTATTGGGGGTTTTTTGAGGCGGGCATGGTGATCGGCGTTTCGTTGTTGCTGGGCATTGACGCAAAAGACCCTCGGCTGGTGAGTTACGCGATCTTCACACACCTGACGCAGTGGATACCGATTGTCCTGATTGGTTTGCCGTGGGCTTGGGCCTCACACGTTTCGGTAGGTGAAGCAGAAACAGCGGAAGCCGAGGCGGAACAAAACATCTGACCACGAAAGACACGAAACACACGAAAAGTTTAAAACGTAGTTTTCGTGTGTTTCGAACTTTTCGTGGTTAAAAAGGTTGTCCTGATGAAACCCATTTTGGAAGGCCCCGTCGGCCCCACCGTCCGCATCGACGGCCAAGACTACGACTACTATTGCGGTGGCGGCTACCTCGGACTCTACGATCACCCGCACATGATCGCTGCCGCGTGCGAGGCCACCGAGCGTTACGGCTTCCGTCTGTCCGGCCCAAGTTCCCTCGCCGTGCATCCGCCCGTCACCGATCTCATTCGCGAAGCCAGCATTTTTTTTGGTACCGAGACAGCCTCCTACAACCCATCGGGTTATGACGGAGCGGGCATGCTCGCCTCGGCGTTGAAGGATGTGTGCGACGTAATTTTCCTCGATGCCGAAAGCCACTTCAGTGTGATGGAAGGTGCCACGCTGGCAGGAAAACCAATTCATTTTTTTGCGCATTGCAACGCGGGTGATCTCGCGCAACAACTCCGTGACCACCTCCGTCCCCATGAACGCCCCCTGCTCATGACCGATGGCATGTTCCCCATCACGGGCGAGATTCCGCCGTTGCCCGCCTATGTGGAAGCGCTCAACGCATACGATGGCGCACTGCTCTGTGTGGACGATGCGCATGCCGCCGGCGTGCTCGGAAAAACCGGGCGAGGTTCGTTGGAGCACTTTGGACTGGAAGGCCCGGGACGCTACCAGTGCGCCACGCTCAGCAAAGCATTCGGCGCGTACGGCGGACTCATCCCGTGCTCCGAAGAATTGCTCGGCCTGATGCGAAAAAACTCCATGGTTTTCAGAGGTTCCGCCTGCCCCTCGCCCGGGCTTGCCGCAGCCTGTGCAAAGTCGCTGCAACTCGTGCGCGAACAACCGCATCTGCGCGAATCGCTGGCGAACAATACGCGCTACCTCCGCGAACGATTGCATGCTGCCGGACTCGCGATTGACCCCGCGCATCCGTCGCCCATTATCGCGCTGGACAAACAGAATAAGTTGGATTTAAAAGCCACGCAGGAGCGCCTTTACCGCGAGCGGCACATTTGCACAACCTACTATGCCGCCTACGCCAACACGCCGCAAGGCGGCGCCATGCGCATTGCGGTTTTTGCGAACCACACACGCGAACAACTTGACCGTCTGGTAGAAGCAGTAGTATCATAAGTCCAGTAAGCCTTATCAGTTCGTTATGCCTTATTCCGAAAGGATTCGCGTCATGGCAAAAACCGTGAAACCCTCCAAGGCGAAAGCCATTGGCATCCTCACCGGCGGCGGCGACTGCCCCGGCCTGAACGCCGCCATCC
>DNPO01000286.1 GCA_003501375.1 Candidatus Sumerlaeota bacterium
GTGCGCCCTTACAGGTCTGGTTTGATTTTGGAATTTAACCCAGGTTTGCGCTTCGCTTACCCTGGGCTATCAACTGTTGCCCCGTTGGGGCAAGCAAATGGTTCACCCCAATCGATCCCCAACGAACAGGCATGTCGAACAGGCGTGTAGACTCTTTACACTCACAGGCAGTACCCGTGCCTGTGCAATTTAAAGATTGGAACACCGTACCCCGCTGCCCCAACGGGGCAAAAGTTGACAGCCCAGGGCAAGCGAAGCGCAGCCCTGGGAGTATCCCTCCCAATAACACAAGCCCTGAAGGGACGGCACCTGTTTTTCACACAGGCTCCCTCCCTCAAAATTATTAAGGTTCTGTTAATTTATCGGTGCCGGGATTTCCCTTGTTGCATTTCCGCAGTGTTTTGAGCAAACTCAGGTTGGTTTTCCGTTATTCCTCTTCAATTCTACGGAATACCAAGAAAAGATTGCGAAACGAACAAAAGGTGTTGACATCTCACTTCCCTGCATGTTAAACAACGACTTGTTTTATCGACATTCGCCCCTGCGGGAAGTGATAAAACTTCAGGAGTTTTACGCAAAATTAGCAAAGTCTGCATTCTGTGGGAAAAAGTTCCATATTTGTCACACTTGGAAAGTCATGCGAATTTGTGCAAAATAAACAATCAAATGCGGAGTTTGACTTGACATTTGTACCCGATTCTTTTACAAACACGGTTAGGCAACATATCGCACCAGGAGAAATATAAGACATGAACCAGTCTAACCACCAGCGCCTCCACTCTCTGACAGACAACAAAGTCATACGTTCCTTCACTTTTGCCTTGTTGTTATCAGCCTCATTTTTATTGGCGGGTTGCTCCTGGCTCAAAGAGCCTTTTACCGATGCCGAAAAAAAACCTCAGTTAGAGATGAAGGTGGCTGGAGTCAAGCCGGTTTACCGTCCGGGTGAACTGGTTGTCTGCTCCATTCAACTGACCAACATCACTTCCAAAAAAATAACCGCCGTTGGCCCCATGGTCGTAAGTCCCACCAAAGGCAATAAAGTCGGCGGGCCAGAAAGCACTCTGCGTTTTCAATTTTTGAACAAAGCGACCGGCTTGGATGTGCGTCGTTTGCCCGTGACACCGGCCAAAGGCGATACCGACGGTGCGGTCATGGCGCTTGCTGGCAAAGAAAGCAGCACCCCCAAGAACTTCTACTTCACTACGTTGACTCTCGATCCCGGCGACTATGCTTTGCAAGTCGCCTACAAACCCCGCATCCTGGAGGGGAAAGATACTTCCGAGCAGGATCAGATCATCTCCGCACCCATTAACTTCAAGGTGGCAGGCGAGCCAATGTGGAAACGTGACCGAGATGGCGTCCTGCTGCAAGAGGAAGCCATCGCCCTGGCCCAGGCGGACTATGCCAAGCCAGTCGAGAAGGTAGAGACCCAGTTGCGTGAAAACGAAATGGGGCTGTTGGAATGGCTGGTGACACTGGAAAAAACCCCGGCAGATACCATCGGCGGGCAGTCTCCCGTGAAGGTTTACCTGATCAATGCTTACAGTGGTCGCATCTTCCGTGATCAAAAGGCTGTTGGCGCCACCCCGCTGCCCAACCAGGCGGCTAAACCGGGCGCGGCGCAGTCTGCTGCCCCCGCTGCCCAACCCAAACCTGCTGCGGCGCCCGCTCCGGCGGCCCAGCCAGTAGTATCTGCACCCGTAAAACCTGCTGCGACTCCGGTTGCTGCTCCTCAGCCTGCTGCAACGCCCGCACCGCAACCCGCAGCCCAACCAGTGGTGACTCCTGCGCCAACCCCGCAGGCGAAGGCTGAAACAAAAGTTTTCATGCCCGATCCGGTAGCCGACGTGCCTGTTGGGGGCAAAACAGTTCCGCCCGCTGCACCCCCGGCGGCAGGAGCGGCAAAAAATTAGTAATTTTGCATAGATTTAAGAGACGATTTTTCTGGACACGGGTTATTAGCAGGAGTATAAGGCAAACGTTCACAGCATGAGGGAGTATCTCATTACCAGTTTTTTTAAGCAGAGAGGTATCTCTATAATCGGGACGAAAAGCAGCCATAACCGTATATAACTAATACGCATTGTCTGCTTCGCTCATAATTTAGGGAGAGAGCGCCGTTCATTCCGCGGAGTGGCACTGTCTCCCCAAAATCCAACAAAGGAGGAAAGAGAGTATGCGTGGAAAAGCAATTACCCTCGCGATCGCCTTTTGCGTTCTTGCGGGTCTGTCGTTTGGTCAGTCGAGCGACCCCAACAGCCCCAACAAGCTGGATCAGAACGTCGTAAAGGTGCTTCGCACCACCAACAAGTCGCAGATTAACCGGTATGTCCCCAAGGTGTATGAGTTCAAGAATGTCAACCCCGGCGAGTTTGCACACCGGCTGTTGAACGATTTCGTCAAGGCTGAAAATGGCGTCATCGACACCTATGTCGGCCCCGACGGCAAAAGCGGTCTGGTTCTGGTCGTAGTTCCCGAGTACCAGATTCCCATGGCCGACGAACTGATGAAGAACATGGACCGCAAGGGCCTTGATTCTCGCAGTGGTACCAAGTGGGTCTATGCACAAGCGAAGAATCGTAACGTACAAGACCCCGGGTTCTCTGGAAGTCTTGCCGCGTATGGCACCAACGCCAGCGACACGAGCCTGACCCCTGATGCCAAGACCAACGCGGTTTTGGTTGTAGGCGCCCCCTCTAGCGTGGATGCCGTTGTGGCAAAAATTGCTGAATACGACGTCCCCACCGCGCAGGTCAACGTGGGCGTCCGTATGTACGAAGTGAACATCACCAACGATGGTCAGTTAGGCTTGGACTACCTTGCGTGGAAGAACGGCCCCGGTCGTTCTCTTTTCTCCGCAGGTGGTTACAGTGAGCATGCGCACAGCACCTACACCGATTCTTTCCGCAACTCCACCGCTACTAACGCCGGTTCTAGCACGCGCAATGCGTCCGGTTACAACTCCTCCGTTTATCTGGAGGCGGGTTCCGAATTCTTTGACTTCCTTGCTATTAAGGGCAAAGGCAATGTGTTGACCGAAGGAAACGCCACGGTTCTCAATACCAGAACCGCCAGTTTCAACGCTACCCAGACGGTTCCCTATGTCTACTCCGTTCCGCAGACATCCAATCAGGCTGGACAACCTTCACCGGACCAACTTCAAAATTCGAACAGCAACGACCGTTACCTGGCTACCAGCTATGTACAGGCCGGTGTTGACCTTACCGTTACACCGACGATTACCTCTGAGAACATCCTGACAGCGGCACGTTCGGTCATCAAGGACATCTCGTCGTATGATGGCAACGGCAAACCGGTGCTTGGTACGCGTACCGTTTCTACCGAGGTGCGTGGCAAGAGCGGCGAAGAGATCGTTTTGGGTGGCATCAATCGTTCCATGGCGTACAAGTCTGTGCGCAAGATGCCGGTGCTTGGCTCGATCCCCGTACTTGGCTACCTGTTCGGTTCCGAGTCGACTTCCCACAAGCAGACGGTCGTGGTCCAGGCCATCACCCCGACGCTTGTCAAGGGAGATGGTTTGAATCAGGAGCAGAAGGAAATTATCCAAGCCGGTCTGGAACTGAAGTAGCGCTGAGCGCGCGTGTTTCATCCCAACACAAGGAGAAAACGATCCTATGAAAAGAAGCAACCTTAAACGCGTCGCCTTCCTCCTGCCGCTTCTGATTTCCACTTGCGGCTTGAGCCTGGCGTCCTTTGATCAATACGCCGCCGACGATACGAATCCGATCAATACGCCCAAAAGCAAAATGAATGCGACCAACACGGGCGGATTGGGCATTGGCGTTACCCCCAGCCCCAGTGCCTCGGTTAGCCACGTCGACAATTACATCAACCAGAACGATCAGTTGAACATCAATCCGAAAGACGGCTTGATCAAGGTTCTGCGTGTGAACCAGAAGAACGAGATTAACCGTTTCGTCCCCAAACTCATCCAGGTCAAGAGCGTAAAAGTGCGTGAACTGCGCAATATCGCTCGCGAGATCGTGCGTTTGGAAGGTGGCGATGCGGAAGTGGTCAATGATACGGTCAAGGGCCAAACCTTCATTCAGGTTACCTGCCCCCCGTTCCAGGTTCCCTATGTCGAGGCCGCTATCCATGCGCTCGACAAAGAGTGGTTGACCGCTACTGACGACGGTACCGAAGTCGGCAAGTATGCGCCGAAATTCCGTAGCGTGGAAGAGACGGATACCATTGCTATGGTTTATGCCAAGGGCGGCGTTGCCAGTTCCACGATTGATCGTACCAACAACACGGCAACCCACTGGAATGATCCCGGTCAGGTGAAGAACTACGTGTCGGTTTCGCAAGCAGCCGACATTCCCGTGAGCGAAATCAAGTTGGATGCGAGCTTCTACGAAGTGACCGACAACACCGCGACCAAGATTGGTCTTGATTACCTCAATTGGAAAAACGGTCCGGGTAGCAACCTCTTCAAACTCGTTGAGGGCGCCAGCCGTACCAAATGGCACGAAACCGCTAACACGCAGCCGAGCGTCTACGCTCCGTGGCTGGCTGTTCCGGGCGAGTCTCTGTACAAGGAATCTCTCAACTATGCTTCCACCAACGCGTGGGTTACCGCTGCGTATGTGGACTTCTTGAAGACCCGCAGCAAGGCCAAAGTGGTTGCCACCGCATCTTTGCACACGGTCAGCGGTCAGTCTGCTTCCTGGACGGACAGCCAGCCCGTGGTAGGCATTACCTCCACAGCCGTTACGCCCGATACGAGCAAGACCGCTGTTGATCCCAAGACGGGCACCAGCATCAACAGTCTTGCTACTACCTACGACCGTACCGTTACCGCTGATTCGTCGGATGCTGTCACCGTTGGCTTGACCCTCGCGATCACTCCTTACATCGGCACCGAGAGCACCGAGTTGGACATTGATGTGACCAGCAGCAACATTTCTGGTACCACCGCGCAGAACCTGCCCCTGGTGGATACCCGTCACATTGTTACCACGGCTCGCGTGCGTGATGGTGAGACCGTCCTTCTGGCCGGACTCAAGCGCACCAACAAGGCTAAGAACAATGTTGGCCTTCCATTCCTGTCCACCGTTCCCTACGCTGGCTACCTCTTCGGCAACGAAAGCACCGCCGATGAGAAGTCCGATGTCGTGATCGCTCTGGATTCCACCATCAGCGTCAACAGCCCCAGCAAGATCGCCAAGACCTCTGGCAAGTTGACCGAGACCGCCGTCAAGGCTGTCAAGGGTGCGGATTACTTCCACAACTGCTATGGCTTCGATCAGTGGATGTTGGATCACGATGGCCCGACCCGCTGCACCGAGAACTGCTCGCTTGCCACCAAGTAACCTTGGTTCGGTAGCGCAGTTGCAGTGCTTGTAAAAAAACCGCCTCTTCCTTCGGGAAGGGGCGGTTTTTATTTTATCGGGGAAAATACGCGTTTCAATGCCGAGAGGCTATAGGGCTTTTGCAGGAAACCAGCCAACCCTTTGCCCGCAAAGCGAGTAGAAATTTCTTGTTCCGTATACCCGCTTGACATGATAACACGCACCTTGGGATTGATGCGGCACAACGCTTGGTAGGTCTCTTCGCCATCCATACGTGGCATGGTCAAGTCCAACACAACGTAATCAATTTCCGCCTGTTGCTTCCCGTAAATCCGCACCGCTTCCTGTCCGTCTGATGCGATAATAATACGGAAGCCCAAGCGTCGGAGCATTCGTTCACCCAAGACGCGAATGGTTTCTTCATCGTCCACTAATAAAACCGTCCCGCTTGACTTCCATTGATCCTCATCTGATTCGGTTGTTGTTTTCTGGTCGTCCTTTTTCGGCTGGTGTGCAGGAAAAAATACCTGGAAGGTCGTTCCTCTGCCGACTTCGCTTTGAATTTTAATAGCGCCTTTGTGCCCGCGCACAATCCCGAGCACTGCCGCCATGCCCAATCCACGTCCGGTAAACTTTGTTGTGAAGAACGGATCGAATAGGTGGTTTAGTGTTTCCCGCGCCATGCCGCAACCCGTATCAGCGACTTCGATGTACACATACTCACCCGCAGAAAGATTGTCGTCGATGTAACTATTGGCCAGGTCTTGCGTGGTGCATGCTTGGATGCCGGTAGTGATACGAATGGTGCCCGCCTGATCGCCAATCGCTTCCGAGGCATTCGTAATCAGGTTCATCACTACTTGGCGGATTTGTGAAGAATCGCCTTCCATCGGAGGAATCGAATTTTCCAAATCCAGCACCAATTCCACCTTTTTTGAAATGGTTGTTTTCAGCAAATGCGTCATCTCAGCGACTAGATCGCGTAGATGGATGAGTTCGATGACGAACTTGCCCTTGCCGGAATAGGCCAGCATCTGGCGGCACAGGTCTGCTGCCCGTCGGGCCGCCTTGTCAATTTCCCCCAAACTTTCGCGGGCGGGCGACATGGGGGAAATCTCTTCGATCGCCAGATCGGCGTACCCCAAAATACCCATGAGCAAGTTGTTAAAGTCGTGCGCAATCCCTCCAGCCAGCACTCCCAGACTTTCCAGCCGTTGCGTTTGCTCCATCTGTCGCTGGAGCGCATTACGTTGTTCCTCGGCCATTTTGCGTTCCGTAATATCGCGCAAAACACCATCGCACGAAACCAGTTCATCGGCTTCGTAAACTAAAATCCAGCGATCTTCCAAATAGCGTTTCGAGCCATTTTTGCAGCACCACCATCCTTCGCTCTGACAGGGCAGAGTGGTGTTCTGAGCAGCCGTTTGTTGTTTAAATGTTTGTTCCTGTTGTTCAAAAAGTTCGGGAGGCATGATTTGTGGCAGGAAAGCGCGTCGCCCACCCGCAGCCTGAACGTCTTCCCAGTTATACCCGAGGATACGTTCAAACGCGGGGCTGATGTACAGATATTCCCACGTTTTTGCGTCGACGCTGTACACAATGTCTTCGATGTTGGTGGTGATTCGGCGAAACTTTGCCTCGCTGGCACGTAGCGCTTCCGCTCCGAGTTTTTGATCGGTGATAAAACGCGCCTGTTGCAAGTTCTGGTAGGCAATAACCGAAAGTTGCGTTGCCATTACAAACAACGTTTGCGATACATTTTCAAAGCGCTTAAGCGGCATGGCTGGTACTTCCAGGAAAGCCGTTACCGCCTCTTCTTCGTCCAACCCGATTTGTTTGGCATACTCCCGGATTTTATCTACGGATTGGGATTCATCGCGCACTTGCCCGATCAACCAGTTGGCAATGTGATGTCCACCTACGCTGATGCTAGCGCCAGCATCCCAAAGACCACCGCTCAAGCAATGCTGGATGATGGGGCCATTGGGATGAAAGCATCCCAGCGCCGCATCGGAACAATAGCAGTTGGCTTTCCCTTTTTCGGTGGCGCGGATTTTCGAGCACAAACGACAAAAATTGCTGGGACGCGTGATGGGTGTTCCATCCACATTGCTGATAATGGATGCCACCCCGGTCGCTTCAGCAAAATGGTCTTGGAGGC
>DNPO01000079.1 GCA_003501375.1 Candidatus Sumerlaeota bacterium
TGGAAGCAGCCCGCGCAGGTGAACACGGCAAGGGCTTCGCCGTGGTGGCAGAGGAAGTGCGTAATTTGGCGCAACGCTCTGCTTTGGCAGCCCGAGATACCACGGAGTTGATCAGTTCCAACGTGGAGCAGACGCAAAAAGGTGCGCGCTCCATAACGGATGCCGCCCATGCAATCGAAAAAGTGGCCGATACCATTGTAGGTGTCACCACCAATGCGAATGATGTAAAAATTGCCTCCAGTGAGCAAACGGAGGGAATTCAACAGATCAATACCGCCGTCGCACAAATGGACAAAATCACGCAACAGGTTGCAGCAAATTCGGAGGAAGCGGCTACCTCTTCAGACGAACTTTCTCAACAAGCGGATCATTTGCAAACTATAGTGGATGATCTGCACGTTTTGTTGTATGGTGGTGCCAATCGGGGGCCTGTCTCTGTCAGCGCGGAGCACTCCACCGCATCGGAATATGACAACGACAGGCCCCGCCTATCGTAAAAAAAGAGCGCGGGAATCTCGCCCGTGCTGCTCACTCAAGAATGGCGACCTTTTTTTTGATTCAATCAGCCGAGAAACAAGAACAGAGCATGGACGCTCGTGATAACACCTCTCCTCCCCCCCTGATTGTCGTGGTCAATGACGATCCCATGCAACTCCGCTTCTTGGCGAGTGTGCTGGAAAGAGGCGGATTTCGCGTGCAGCCGTTCCGCTCCGCGGAGGATGCCCTGCATGTCATGAGTGCTACGTCACTGCCCGATGCAATCGTGACCGATCTCCACATGCCAGGGATTGACGGTTGGCGATTTTGCCGCCTCTTGCGTTCTTCGGAATATCCAGAATTTAACAAGGTACCTGTGCTTGTTATTTCCGCCACCTATTCCGGAGAGGATGCCCGGGAAATTACAACAAAACTGGGAGCGGATGTTTTTTTACCTGCGCCCACCAAGGCAAAAACACTGCTGGAAAATATCCATGCCCTACTAAAGGGGAATTCACTACACCCGCCAACAAAAGTATTGGTGGTGGAAGACTCGCGCACAGTAGCGGAAATTTTGCGGAAAACGTTTGAAAAACGCGGGTACGAGATTCGGATTGTAGAAACGGGTGCAGCAGCACGTCCTCTTTTTCACGAGATGAATCCTGAAATCATTATTCTGGATTACCACTTGCCGGACACTATGGGCGATGCCTTGTTAGTGGAGTGGAGGCAGTGCGCCCCTACCTCGGTGTTCGTCATGATGACCAACGATCCCGATTCGCACCTTGCCTTGGACTTTATGCGCAAGGGAGCCAGCGCCTATATCGCCAAACCTTTTGATCCGGAATATATCGTCAGCCTGTGCGAAAACGCCCTGCGAGAACGTGCCCTGCTCCACGTGGAAGACCTCTTGGAAGAGCGCACGCGCCAATATCGAAAGAGCGAAATGGATATGCGGACGATTCTTGAGAATCTTCCCTACCAATTCTGGTTGAAAGACAAAGATTCCAGATTCATCGTAGTTAACGACGCCTATGCTAAAAAATGCGGACAACCCAACGCAGAAGCGCTCGTGGGAAAAACGGATGCCAACGTTTGGCCTGCCGATTTAGCCGAACGCTTCCGAGCAACGGACGAGGAAGTGATGCAGACGCGTAGCCGCAAGGTGGTGGAAGAAATGCGGTCGCAAAATGGCCACCCCACTTATGTAGAAACCTTTACCATGGCCTTGGTTGATGACCAGGGCAACGTAACCGGAACCACCGGCTACTCACAAGACATTACAGAACGCGTGTTGGCGCGTGAAGCGATTCAAGTGGACGAGGCACGCTTAGAGGCCCTGCTGCATCTGAACCAGATGACCGACAAACCTGTTCAGGCCATCATGGAATTTGCCCTGGAAGAAGGGGTGCGCCTAACCGGAAGCAAAATGGGATATTTTGGCTTTGTGAATGAAGCCGAAAAAATACTGACAATGTATTTTTGGTCCGGTGTTGCGGGACACAAAGGGCCGGTACAACTCACATTTGATGAATGCGGACAACTCGGCAAGTCGGTGAGTCAACGCGACCCCCTGCTGGTGAACAACTGCGCTCCAGGCGATATTTACCATGTTTGCCTTCCGCCCGACCACCTCCAATTAACGCGTTATATGAACGTGCCTATTTTTGAAGGTGAAACAGTGGTACTGACTGCGGGTGCCGGTAACAAGGAAACCGACTATAATGAAAGCGATGTCCGCCAACTCACGCTGCTAATGCAAGGCATGTGGGCACTGCTGGAACACCGGAAGTCACAGGAAACGTTGCTGCGAACAGAGCAGGAGCGGCGGATTATTGAAAACCGTATGCAGCATGTGCAAAAGTTGGAAAGTCTGGGCGTGTTGGCAGGCGGCATCGCGCACGATTTCAATAACATTCTCTCGGCAATTCTGGGGTATTCCGATCTCGCGCTCAGGGAATTGCCACCCGATGCCCCGGTACGCGTCCACTTGAGCGAGGTGGAAAAAGCCTCCCGTCGCGCAGCGGATTTGTGTAACCAAATGCTGGCCTATTCCGGAAAGGGGCACTTCTGCATTGAATCGCTTCAGATGAATGATTTGATTCAAGAAATGGGCCATTTGCTTGGCTTGTTCGTGAACAAGCAGACGCAGATCAATTACCTGCTGAGCGAAGACCTGCCCCTGGTAGAAGTAGACCGGAACCAAATGCGGCAAATGATCACTAATCTGGTTGCCAATGCTGCGGAAGCCATCGGGGAAAAAGATGGCATCCTTTCCATTTCGACTGGTTATCGGTATTGCAACGCACCTTTCTTGCATGAATGCCTATTTGGTGAGGAATTACCAGCGGGTGGCTATGTTTTTTTGGAAGTGTCCGACAATGGATGCGGCATGGACGCCGAAACGCAAAAACGAATTTTTGAACCCTTCTTCACCACAAAATTTCCCGGACGCGGACTGGGTCTGCCCGCACTGATGGGCATTGTCCGCGGACATAAAGGCGCGGTGAAAATCACCAGCGCGCCCAACCGGGGATCTGTTTTCTGCATCTATTTCCCCATGGCGAGTGAATTGGCGGAACCACCTCGCGTGAAAAAAGCGGCACCGACACACAAAAAACTGAACTGGAAGCCGTCGGGACTCATTCTTGTTGCTGACGATGAAGAATGCGTGCGCGGCATTGTGAATGTCATGTTGCGCAAAATGGGATTTGATGTGATATTAACCCGAGATGGTCAGGAAGCGGTTGAGGCTTTTGTCCAACATGCAAATACGATAGAATTGGTCTTGCTGGATTTGACTATGCCAATTCTGGGTGGCGCAGAAGTATTCGAAAAAATCCGCAACATACGTCCAGATACGCGGGTCGTACTGTCTAGCGGATTCAGCGAACGGGATATTTCGGAGCAGTTTCGTGAAAAGGGCTTGACCGGCTTCATTCAAAAGCCGTTTACCTACGATGCTTTGCAGGAAACCTTGCACGCTGCGTTAACCTCGGCGTAATCAAAACAAAAAATCAATACCTGACTCCCATGTTTTTCTGTGTGTTCCGTGCCTTCCGTGGTAAAGTGTTTTGGGGTAAAATTACCGAGGGCTGCTTTTTTTAATCAGTACCCACATCACTTGACGTCGGACATTTTTTATGGGGTATATCTCCACAATTCTCGGTCTCCTTTGTGCGGGCCTTGCCGTACTGGTCTTCCTGTATCGGCACCGCTGGTGCATTTTGCAGGAACGACAGATTGAGTTCCGGCGCCAAAGTGATGCAGTGACAGACATGTTAAACGTGGTGGGGATGAAGATTAACACGGCGTTGGATTTGGACGGCGCACTGGACACCATTACGGAATTTGTCGTGAAAACCACGCAGTCGGAAGCAGGCGCTGTTTTTCTGTTAGACAACGCAGGAAAAACTCTTCAGGCACATGCGGTTGTCGGCCTCTTTCCCCCCATGCGCAACACCCCGGATTATGTGGTGGATGACCGGAGACGCCTGGTAGAAAAGGTCAAGCACGACCACTTGGAAATGGGCGAAGGGCTGATTGGCTTTGTGGCAAAAACCGGGGAGTCTCTGCTGATTTCCAACGCACTCTCCGACCCACGCATTCCGCAAACCCCGGCGGATTTTTTACAAATTCAAAGCATCATGGTCGCTCCCCTGCGCACCCGACAACGCATCATTGGCGTGTTAGCGCTCGTGAACAAAAAACACGGGGGAAAGTTTAACGAGCAGGATTTGTACCTGCTGGAACAATTGTCCACCCAGGCGTCGCTTACTGTCGATATTGTCCGCCTGTATCAACTCCAGGCAGGCCAGCGACGCATTGAACAGGAACTGCAAATTGCCAAGGAATTCCAGCAAATGTTGTTGCCGCACGAACTCCCGCATCTGGAGGGATGGGACATTGCTGCCTTCAGCAAGCCCGCATTGGAGGTCGGGGGCGATTATTACGATATTTTTTGGGTGGAACCGGGCGCACTGCTGGGAATTACCATTGTAGACGTGGCAGGCAAGGGAATTCGCGGAGCACTCGTTATGGCCATTTTCCGCAGCCTGTTGAAAGCCGAAGCGGCCGGACGCAACTCGCCCAAAGAAGTGCTGACCCGGGTCAACACGCGTATTCTGGAAGATACGCAAAACAAGGTTTTTGTTACAGCGATTTATGCGATCCTGGACGTGCGCACCCTCACCATGAAGGTGGCGCGAGCCGGGCATGAACCGCTCCTCATCTGCAATGCGAAAAATCCTGAGGCACGCGTCTGCCAACCGGGCGGAATTGCCATCGGATTGGTAGACAGCGCCATGTTTGGCGTTTTGGAAGAATGCGAAGTGCCGTTGGAAAAGGGCGATACGATTGTGCTGTACACCGACGGCGTTATTGAAGCGTCGGATCGCGAGGGCAATGTCTTTGGCGCGGAACGCTTCAGCGCCAATTTGCAAAAACGACTGGATCGAAGCGCCGAAGAATTGGTACATGCCGTTATGGATGACATTTCGGTCTATGCAGCCACGATGCCCCAGCAAGACGACATTACCCTTATCGCTTTAAAGTATCAGGACACGGAAAGGAACCCATAAGTGACGTCCGACCTTCGCCCCAAACCATTTTCCCTAACAGTAACTCCCTGCGAGAAAAACCCGGATGTAGCCCTGGTACAGGTCTCTGGGTATCTCGACGCGCATACGGTTGGAGAATTTGAAAGCGTTCTCATTGATGACACCAAGTTGTTTTTCCGGTGCTACATCGTCGATGCCACGGGATTGTATTTCATCTCCAGCGCCGGCATTTCCACCTTGGTGCGACTAGTGCAGTTAGCGCGCAGCCGCCGTGGCGAAGTGGCGCTTTTACGCCCCGGAGAACAAGTACGCTCGTTGATGGATTTGCTTTCCCTGAACGATCTTTTTCACTTAGTGGAAACCCGGGAAGAAGCCATTTCTCTTTTTTTGACGTAAGCGTCTACGTAAGTTTAAAGATTTGGCACCGCAGCACAAAACAGAATAACGCTTGCAAAAACGGGAAAACTCTGGCGTAATCGAACTCGGGAGTCTTTGTTTTTACGGACTTTCCAAACGTTCGGAGTTCCTTCCGATATGCACTTCCTTCCGGCGAAATTGAATCATGCTCACTATTGTCGATTATAACGCAGGCAACCTCCGCAGTGTCAAACGCGCCTGTGATGCTGTCGGTATTTCCGCCACCATCACCCAAGACCCAGATGCCGTTCGTAACGCGGAACGTATTATTTTCCCAGGCGTTGGGGCTGCTCCCAGCGCAATGGAAACGCTTAAAAAAAACGGCCTTGATCAAGCGCTTAAAGATGCTTTTACCGCCGGGACGCCCATTCTGGGCATCTGTCTCGGTACACAGATCATATTGGAAAATTCGGAAGAAGGAAATGTGAAAACGCTTGGATTGGTGCCAGGCGCAACCATTCGTTTTCCCGCCAGTACCGAATACAAAGTTCCCCATATTGGCTGGAATGGCGTGAGGCCCACTCAATCCCATCCGCTGCTGCACGGGTTGGAAAGCGGCGATGCTTTTTACTTCGTCCATTCGTACTACCCCAACCCCAGCAACCCAGAAAATATTTTTGCCGTCGCTGACCACGGAATTGAGTTCTGCTGCGCTATCGGGCACAAAAATTTGTTTGGTACGCAATTCCACCCGGAAAAAAGCGGGCGGTTTGGACTCAACATTCTCTCCCGCTTCGCTCAATGGAATGGCTCGCTGTAATAGTCCACTGCGTCCATCACAAAACTTAGGAATTCTCCCCCATGCTCTCTAAACGCCTTATTTCTTGCCTGGATGTTCGCGATGGCAAACTCGCCAAAAGCGTAAAGTTTGTCAACACTCAGGACATCGGCGACCCCATCGAACGCGCCAAACTCTACTACGAGGATGGGCTGGATGAACTGGTCTTCTACGATATCACCGCTTCTTCTGATAACAGGAATATCATGATCGACGTGGTGGAAGCCGTCGCTGCGCAAGTCTTCATTCCTTTCAGCGTTGGTGGCGGTATCCGCACCATGGAAGACGCCACCCGCCTGCGCATGGCTGGTGCAGAAAAAGTCAACGTCAACAGCGCCGCCGTGAAGAACCCGCAACTCATCGCCGACTGTGCCCGCGCCATCGGCAACCAGAGCGTTGTTCTTTCGATGGATGTGCGCCGAACACCCGTTACCAGTGACATCCCGTCCGGTTTTGAAATCGTCATCAACGGTGGGCGCACCCCCATGAACATCGACGCCATCGCCTGGGCCAAACGCGGAGTGGAACTCGGTGCCGGCGAGTTGGTGGTTAACTCTATCGACGCCGACGGCACCAAAGAAGGCTATGACATAAAACTGACCCGTCTGGTTGCAGACAGTGTGTCCGTTCCGGTGATCGCTTCGGGCGGCGCAGGTAAACCCGAACATCTTTACGACG
>DNPO01000387.1:0-1301 GCA_003501375.1 Candidatus Sumerlaeota bacterium
TTGGCGTTTCCGCCGTGGCTGGTGCCAT
Organism: Candidatus Sumerlaeota bacterium; assembly: GCA_003501375.1. Classification (GTDB taxonomy): domain Bacteria; phylum Sumerlaeota; class Sumerlaeia; order UBA8349; family UBA8349; genus UBA8349. Next base: position 29 of record DNPO01000387.1, read on the forward strand.
AGCGACAACAGCGGGTTGCACCGCAGCAGGCGTTTCTGTTGCTGCGGTGGTTTGCTCAGGCGCTGCCTTTTTAATTTCCGCAGGATTCAATATCGGGCGCACATACCATCCGAGTGCGAAAAGCCCGCCAATGAGACAGCACCCCCCCAGCAAAAGCAAGGCGACGGACAGGCGTTGTTCACGCGGCGCATTGGCCCGATCAAGTGCCTGCCGTTGGATTAGGCCCAGTTCGCCTTCGCGTTGTTCAATCTCCGATTTTAACTGATTGAGTTGCGCTTGGTACGCCGAAATTTCTTCAGCAATGCGTCCCATTTCCTTTGCCGGATCACCCGCCCACGGCGTTTGGTTTCCGGTGCGCGAGAAGTACCACCCGGCCAACGCCACCCAAACGGCCAGCGTTCCCAGGAGTAGCGGCCCGGCCGTTTTGAACCGTTGGCGGTTGGCGAAATATTCGTCGCGCAATTGCAAATCTGCCTGGCGAATACGCTCTTTCAACGCGTCGTCTTTGGGACTGGTTTCCAGTTCCTTTTTCATCTTAACCATCGCATTTTCGGCCAGCACGCCTGCCTGCGTTTCGCGGTGATGCAACACAAAGAGCGAGGTGACGCTCGCGACTAAGAAGAGGCCAATGGCGAACAGGACGAATGGTATCCAGACGAGTGTTTTATGAGACATGACTGCTCCTCGGTTCAACAGAATTATCCGTGGATTGCAACCCTTTAAGTTTCGCCCGTCGCTCAATCTCCACCGGGCAGGCGCTCCAGCACCGCCCGCAGGCAAAGCACGCCCCCGGGTCGGCTTCGTACTCTTTGCGTCGTCGCGGGAACCACACGCTCATGATGCAAAATGCCGTTACCAGCCCGCACCACAGTCCCAGTGCAGCGCCGCCTGCCTGAAATTGAGCGACGGCTTTTTTCGCAGCCGCATAGAAAAATTCCGGCTTCTGACCCGATGCGCGATACGCTTCCACAAACTTGGCGCGTTGCCATTCTGCGCGGGTAGCGGACGCCCCGTCCGATGGATTGGTGACCTCCCACGCAATCGCTTCGGCCTGTTGCACCCGGCTGTCCAGTTTGGAAAGCGCCGGGCCAGCCACCCATCCGGCCAATGCTCCAACCAACGACAGCACGACCAGGAGCAGTACGCCCATCCCCAGACGGCGCACGTTTTCGCTCCGCTCCAGTTCAAGCGGTTTTTCCACAGACGCATCCGCCGAACGAATCGCGCCAAACGGGCACGCGTCACGGCACAGGTCGCAGTTGATGCACTCGTT
>DNPO01000387.1:1714-2107 GCA_003501375.1 Candidatus Sumerlaeota bacterium
TTGCGGCGCAAACATGCGGAAGAAGCCGACGAAGGGATCGTATTTGCAAATCAGAAACGTGGTGCCCAGCGAGGCGTACAGCACGGCAACGCCGAGATAAACATAGCGCAATAGCCCGAGCGCGGCTTCCAACGGACGCGGTACTTTAAGCGGTTTGACCAGCAGAATTTCCTGCATGGCCCCGAGCGGGCACACCCCGGAACAAAAAACGCGTCCATAAATCAAGGCAAACACAAGCGGCAATGCGAAAACTGCCACCACAAACAGCGGCACGGCGAACTGGGGATTGAACAGCCCGAGGCAGATATTTTGGATGGAACCGACCGGACAGATGCACCCCTTTTTTAAAAAACCGAAGTACGTCACCGCCGCCACTGCTAACCAGTACAAACC
>DNPO01000387.1:2359-4071 GCA_003501375.1 Candidatus Sumerlaeota bacterium
AACCAGTACAAACCGCTTCGGTTGCGTTTACGCAGGGCGAGCCACGTTGCCAGCAGGAGAAAAAGCGCCAGCACCCCAAAGTCAATCCATGCCACAAAGTCCGGTCGCCCATACACTTCCAACGATTTGGGATAGACATAACCCTGACCAAAATCCGGCGGAGGAAAACGCTGTTCCACGCTCATGAATTTTCCATCCGTTTCGTGTAGCCGTGCGCAGCCGGTACACGCGTGATAGCATGCGACGGGCAATTCACCGCAATGTTGCACTGGTTACACTGCACGCAAAGGTCTTGGCGAATTTGCAGGTAAAGCGACGAGTTTCCAAACTTGGTACAATTTTTTACGCAACGCGCGCAGCCCAGGCAAAGCGCCTCGTCAATAGTGTACTCAAAGTACGGCTCTTCGACAAACCGCCGCTTGATGGCACCTGTCGGGCAAATCTGGTTTTCTGCCGCTTCGGTGAGCGCGTTGGGCTGCGCTTCAAAGTAGCCCATGCACAAATCGCAGTAGCCGCACATGCCAAAAGTGTGCATGCAGCGCACGGCGGATTGATCCTTCACGCAGTTGGTGGCACAGAGACCGCACTGCGTACATTTGCTCGGATCGATCTGCCAGACCGTTCCACCTTCGGCCTTTTGTGAGAGCGTCTTGAAAATCATCCCTCCCGAAATACCACCCAGCAGCAGAAAACCCAAGGCTCTACCGCATAATTTCAAGAAGGACTCACGAGATATTTTAGAAGAAGACATGGGAGTAGATTCCACGCTCAGATATTTGCATGCGCGTTCAACAGGGGCTGCACGCGTGCCATCAATTCTTTCGCGTCAAACGGTTTGGCAATAAAATCAGCAACATCCATCTTGCGCCGCCACTCCTGCGTGGCATGTTCGCTGGCATCATCCAACAGCCCGGTCATCATGACAATACGCGTATCGCGCAAAGCGGGATCGGACTGAATTGCCGCGCAAATTTCGTACCCATTCATGTGGGGCAGTTGGATGTCCAGCAACGCCACGCGCGGTCGACACGCCTTGACCAACTTCAACCCTTCCGCGCCATCATCGGTATGAACTGCCTGGATGCCAAAAATGGAAAAGGCAACCATAATCATGTCCGCTATTTCTGGCGAGTCTTCAACGACAACAACAGAAGCCGAATCGGACATCGCTTGGGAATGTTTGGAAAAGAGAGACATGGAATGGAGTCACGCAGCAAAATAGATTCGGTGGTTTTGCAAAAGCAAAATCAGGCCACCAGTTTACAATGCGAATCAAATACCCCGCAAGGAATTTCTCTGTTCCTGTCGCCGCCGGGACGTTTGGTGCATGCGCGGAAACACTGGACTTTTTTCTTGTGATTGTGTTTACTCAGGACTGCCGGATCGTCCTGGTGAGATAAAAAGGACACGGCTAACCTTCCTGAGTAGTACCCCCAGGCCGCCCCATGCCGTGGAATTTGGACATCGTCCCCACCTCTTTTGAAACTTTGCAAGTCGTCTGTACGGGCGATTGCACCATCAAGTCCGGTACGCCAACCACCGACGCCATTGTCGATGAGTTTCGTCCGAACCTGACACTGTCTTTCGATACCACCGCGCTCGGTGAGTGGGACAGCACCTTTCTTACTTTTCTTTTGAAGTTGGAAGAGTGCTGCGCTCACAACCAGATGCGGATGGAACGCGAGGGCTTGCCCGTTGGCGTTCAAAAAATG
>DNPO01000153.1 GCA_003501375.1 Candidatus Sumerlaeota bacterium
ACCATCACCGAATGCCGCCCCTTGAGCAAACTCAAACGCTGGCAGCTCACCGAAGTGATTGAGCGCGCCAAATAACCAGCCCCAGGGCCCTAAGTGGCCTGAAGGCAAGGAGAAACACCGATGATTCAGGAATATACCGAACTCGTGGTCGCTGACAATAGCGGCGCCCGTCGTCTCCGCTGCTTCAAAGTGCTCGGCGGCACCCGTCGTCGTTACGCGGGCATTGGCGACGTCATCGTCTGCTCCGTCCGCGAAGCCGCGCCCGATTCTGCCGTTAAAAAGGGCACGGTCGTCAAGGCCGTTATCGTCCGCACCCATAAAGAAGTGGGCCGCGAAGACGGTTCCTACATCCGTTTTGATGAGAACGCCGCCGTTCTTGTCAACGCCGCACTCGAACCCGTTGGCACTCGTATTTTCGGTGCTGTTGGTCGCGAACTGCGTGCAAAAAAGTTTATGAAGATCGTCTCGCTTGCCCCCGAGGTCATGTAACAAAAGGAGCGCTGGAAAATGGCTTTACGAATTAAAAAAGATGACACCGTTTACGTTCGCGCCGGAAAAGACCGTGGTCGCACTGGGCGCGTTTTGCGCGTTCTGCCCGGTACCGATAAGGCCCTTGTTGAAGGCATTAATCTGCTGCACAAGCACGAACGCCGTCGCAGCCAGACGCAGCCCGGAGGCATTGTGACGAAAGAAGCACCCGTCCCGATGTGCCGCCTCATGCTCGTGGACCCCAAGACGAACCAACCCGGACGTGTCCGTTTCGAAGTCCGTGAAGGTAAAAAAGTCCGCGTGCATGTCAAATCCGGAAACGTGGTATAACCGGGAAACCGGTAGTCCGCAAGGGCGGATACCCGCACAGTCGCGGGCCATCTCCCCAACATTTGCAGGCACCCTCTCAGGAGTGAATCATGGCCGAAAAAGCAACCAAAGAATCTAAAAAAGCCGAAGCCGCAGCTGGTAAGCGGGAAAAGTCCAGTGGCCCCAAGAAGGACGTGAGCGCTGTGGCGATTGTCCCCGCGGGATATGTTTCCCGTCTTCAAACCAAGTACCGCGAGCAGGTAGTTCCCGCCCTTCGTGCTAAGTTTGAATACAAAAGCACCATGCAGACCCCGAAACTACTGAAAATCGTGGTGAACATGGGTGTTGGTGAAGCCACCAAAAACATCAAAGAACTTGACGAAGCCGTGGAGCAGTTGACTCTGATCACCGGCCAAAAGCCTCGTGTGAATCGCGCGGCTGTTTCCGTTGCTCAGTTCAAAGTCCGAAAAGGTATGCCTGTCGGTTGCTGCGTTACTCTCCGTGGCGCTCGCATGTACGACTTCCTCGACCGTCTCATCAGTGTGGCGCTTCCCCGCGTCCGTGACTTCCGCGGTTTGCCGATCAATGCGTTTGACGGCCGTGGCAACCACAACATGGGTGTCAAAGAACAGTTGATTTTTACTGAGATTGATTATAATAAGGTAACTGTCTCGCGTGGCATGAACATCACTATCGTGACCAGTGCCCCGACCGACGCCGAATGTAAGGAACTTCTTTCCCTTCTCGGCATGCCTTTCCGCAAGAAATAGCGCTTAAAAGGAGACGCCCCCGTGTCCAAACTTTGCAAAATGATTAAGATGAAAAAGACCCCGAAGTTCTCGACTCGCAAGATGAACCGCTGCCCCATTTGCGGACGTCCCCGCGCCTTCCTGCGTCGCTTCAACATGTGTCGTATTTGCTTCCGGAACTTGGCCAGCGTTGGCCAGATTCCTGGAGTTACCAAGTCTTCCTGGTAGGCCGGCTGACCGGAACCACCAGGGGATATATAGCATACCGCTCAAGGAGAGCATCCCGGAATGCCTATTATTGACCCCATCGCCGACATGCTGACCCGCATTCGCAATGCCAACCGCATTGGTGCGGACGAAGTGGCAGTTCCCGCTTCACGCATTAAAGTCGGCATCGCCAAAATTCTGCGCGAAGAAGGCTTCATCAAGCATTATAAAGTCGTGCGCGTTCAGAAACTCGGCAAGAAGAAACCCGCCGCTGCCGCCCCCCGCCGTGAAAAGGGCAGCCCGCTTGAGGGACAAAGCGAGATTCGCATTTTCCTCAAGTACGGTCCCAAACAGGAGCGCGTGGTGCATAACCTTAAGCGCGTCAGTTCCCCTGGTCTGCGTCGTTACGTCGGCACCGAGGACATCCCCTTAATTGAAGGCGGCCTTGGTATTACCATCGTCTCCACCTCCAAGGGCCTTTTGACGGGCAAACAATGCCGCAAACGTAAAATCGGTGGCGAACTCATTTGCACCGTCTGGTAGACCACTAATTCGCGCGGAGGAAATTCACAGTGTCCCGCATTGGCAAAAACCCCATTACCGTCCCCGCAGGCGTTACCGTTACGATCACCAACGGCCACGTCTATGTTAAGGGCCCCAAGGGCGAGCTTAGTCTCGATACCCATAACCGAGTCAGCATCAGCTACGAAAACAATCAGATTGTCCTCGATCGTCCGAATGACAGCAACGAAAACCGCGCTTTTCACGGTTTGTATCAACGTTTGCTCAGCAACATCGTCCTCGGCGTTACGCAGGGCTTTGCTAAAGAACTTATCATCGAAGGCGTGGGTTATCGTGCCGCCGCCGCTGGCAAGGACATCAACTTCCAGTTAGGCTACAGCCACCCGATTCTCTTCCCAGCCCCCGATGGCATTACGCTGGCCGCTCCCGAAGCGACCCGCATCATTATCACCGGATGCGACAAGCAATTGGTCGGCCAAGTTGCCGCCAACATCCGTGCATTGCGTAAACCCGAGCCGTACAAAGGCAAAGGTATCCGCTACAAGGATGAGAAGATCCGTCGTAAAGTTGGTAAGAGCGGCGCGTAATCGAACCGTCTTAGGAAACATGTAGTCCAGCCACTCCGCTGTGATTAAGGAATAACCGCCATGAAACTCACCAAACGCGAATCCCGCCTTCGTCGGCACCAAAGAGTCCGGGCTATCATCTCCGGCACCGCTGAACGGCCCCGCGTCTGCATTTTCCGCAGCAACAAAAATATCTCCGCCCAGGCCATTGATGATGCAACAGGGGTAACTCTGTTCGCCGTCTCCTCCGTTAAGAAGGACGCCGCGGGCAAGAACCATTGCAACTGCGCTACAGCCACCGAACTCGGCAAAGAGTTGGGTACCAAACTGAAGACAGCAGGCATTGTCAGCGCCGTGTTTGACCGTAACGGCTATCTGTACCACGGTATCGTCAAAGCATTTGCCGAAGCGCTTCGCTCGGCTGACGAAGCCAACCACTTCAACTTCTAATACGACCGGAATACCTTTAAGGAGGCATGATCCAACGTGAACGACATGGAAGCCACCGGCCTGATCGATGAGACGCCCTCGGAAGTTTTCGCGCCCATCGAAGAAAAAGGCATCGACATCTCCAAGCTCAACCTGACCGAAGAGGTGATTCAACTCAACCGCGTCGCCAAGGTCGTCAAGGGCGGACGCCGCTTCAGTTTTAGCGCGCTCGTCGTCGTCGGCGATAAAAACGGCCATGTCGGCATTGGGTTCGGCAAAGCCAATGAGGTCCCCGAGTCTATCCAAAAGGGCATCCTCAACGCCAAGAAAAACATCATCCGCGTTGCCCGTTGCGGAACTACCATTCCCTACGCTGTAATCGGCGAGTTCAGTGCGGCTCGCGTGATGCTTCGTCCCGCCACCGACGGTACCGGTCTTATCGCCGGCCCCGCCGTTCGTACGGTACTCGAGCTTGCCGGTATCCACAACGTGTTGACCAAGCGTTTGGGTTCCAGCAACGTCATCAATATCCTCAAGGCCGTTTTTGAAGGCCTCCGCAGCCTGCAGGACTCCGAAGTTGTTGCCCGCCTCCGCGGCAAGAACCTCGAAGACCTTGTTGGTGCTAACCGCGCCAAGGCGCTTCGTGAAAATTCCCTGGTGTACCAGCAGGGCGCTGCTATTCCGGCCAAACCCGCCGCTGATGAGCAACCCGCCGATGTCGCTGCACCCCAGGAAGAAATCGCTCCCGAAGCCTAAGCCCTGACGCTGAAAGTTGACACAAAGGCCTGTTAAAAATGACCACTGACTCCAAAAAAATCCGTGTGAAATATGTCAAGAGCGCCGTCAGCGCCAAACCCGCTCACGCCCGCACTATTAAGGCTCTTGGATTGGGTAAACTCCAGTCCGAGGTCGTGCATACCGTTAACCCGCAAATTCTCGGTATGGTACAGAGTGTGTGCCATCTCGTTACCGTCCAAGAGGAAGCCTAATCATGATTCGTCTCGAAACGCTCCCCGGCGATAAGGGTACCCAAGAAAAACGCAAACGCATCGGTCGTGGCGATTCTTCCGGTCACGGTGGTACTTCCACCAAGGGGCATAAGGGTGCGAAGGCCCGTAAGGGTACGCATCAGAATGCTCAGATCGAAGGCGGCCAGACTCCTATCACCCGTCGTATGCCCAAACGTGGTTTTGATCGTAGCCGCTTTCAGATCGACACCGCCATTCTGAACCTGAGCCAGTTGGAAAAAACCTTCGAGGACGGCGCGACCGTCGATTTCGAAGCCTTGGTGAAGGCTGACTTGGTACCTGGCAAGACACCCCGCGTCAAGATTCTTGGCATGGGTGAGATTAAGAAGAAACTGAATGTCACGGTAGACGCGTTTTCTGCATCCGCCAAAGAGAAGATCGAAGCCGCTGGCGGTCAGTGTAAAGAACGCATGCCTCTTCCGGCTAACGCGTAAGACAGCAAACATCGAACCAGCGCGTGAAACGTCGTATCGGTTTCACCCGGAGACTTTGGGGTTCCCATGCTCGCATCCCTGCTCAACATCTTCAAAGTCAGCGACCTGCGTCGCAAATTGATGTACACCGTGCTTCTGCTCATGGTGTATCGCATCGGCGCACATATTCCTTGTCCCTTCGTGGACTTGGAAAAGTTGAATGACAGTTCCCGGAACCTTGGTAATTCCAAGGACTTGTTCGCGATGGTGGACATGTTCACTGGTGGCGCGTTCAAGCAGATGACCATTTTTGCACTGGGCATCATGCCGTATATCACCTCCTCCATTATTCTCCAGTTGCTGACGGTCGTTTGGCCGCGCTTGGAGAAGTTGGCCAAGGAAGGTGAGGCAGGGCGCAAGAAAATCAACCAATACACGCGTTATGGCACCGTACTTCTGGCCCTTTTCCAAGGGCTGGGTGTTGGTGTTTATATGCTTCAGGGTGATTTAAGCATCTGTCCCTACAAATCCCTGTTTCTCTTTGCGATTGCTGTCAGTATCACAACGGGTACCTGTTTTATTATGTGGCTGGGTGAGAAGATCACTGAGCATGGTATTGGCAATGGTATCTCCATGATCATCGCTGTTGGTATCATCGCCAGTTATTGGAATGACGTGATGCTCGGCGTTACTGACGTAAAAAACGGAACGATGGCTGCTTTCTGGATGATCATTGTTCCCGTACTTTATGTCGTTGTCACCGTGCTGATCATTCTAATGCAGCAGGCCAGCCGCAAGATTCCGATCCAGTACGCACGCCGCACCGTTGGTCGCCGTGAAATGGCCGGGGCTTCTAATTACTTGCCGTTGAAGATCAACACCGCAGGTGTTATCCCCGTTATCTTTGCCTCTTCCATCCTGATGTTCCCTGGCATGATCCTCTCGCTTTTAAGTGGGACGGAAAACCAGAGTTTTCTGGCCGGAATGAAGGATTGGTTTTCGCCGAACACTACCCAATACAGCCTTTATGGCATTTTTGGCATGGAACGCGGAATGCTGCTCAATCTTTTCAAAATGGGCAATCTGCACAACTTCCTGTACATTCTGTTCACGGTGTTTTTCTGCTACTTCTACACCGCCATTACCTTTAATCCGGTGGACACGGCGGACAATCTGAAGCGTGTTGGCGCTTTCATCCCCGGTCGTCGTCCCGGGCGTAACACTTCCGACTACATCGACTACGTGTTAACCCGCATCACGTTTGTTGGATCGCTTTTCCTCGTGGTGGTGGCCATGATCCCCCAGTTGCTCAGCGTTTCCTTCAACATCAACGGGAACTTTGCTAACATGGTCGGTGGAACCGGATTGATCATCGTCGCTGGTGTTATGCTTGACTTGATGAAACAGATTGAATCGCAGTTGCTCATGCGTCACTACGAAGGTTTCAAGTATAAATCGCACGGTGTGGGAGCCGCCCGTATGGCCGGACGCCCTCTGACCGCCTCACGCAGCCTTCATGCCACCCGTACGGATGGCGGACGTCGGTAATAAATCCCGCAGGGTTTGTATCGGAAAAGGGTGAGAACATGAATTGCGTAATTTTTGGCGCTCCCGGTTCTGGCAAAGGTACACAAGCCGCCGCTCTTTGTGAAGCATTCCAGATGGTACACGTTTCCACGGGTGATATGTTGCGCGAAGCGGTTCGCAACGGCACCGAATTAGGGAAAAAAGCCCAGGCTCTCATGGCCGACGGCAAACTCGTTCCCGATGAATTAGTTGGCGGGATCGTTCGTGAAAAAATCCTTAATCTCGTTGGTCAAGGCAAAGGGATTCTTTTCGATGGTTACCCCCGGAATTTGGATCAGGCGAAGTTTTTGGATGCCTGCCTGACCGAAGCAGGCTCGCAGATTGATGCGGTGGCTGTTTTGGATCTCGACCCCGCTGTTTTGGTAAAACGTATTTGCGGACGCCGTCTCTGTACCAAACCTGGTTGCACCGGCGCTTTCAATATTCATTTCATGCCTTCGAAACAAGAAGGGGTTTGCGATCTCTGCGGCAGCCCGCTGCAACAGCGCAAAGATGACAATGAAGAGACACTCAAGGAACGTTTGGCGGTGTACAACAGCCAGTCCCTGCCCAGCCTTGAGTATTATGATCAAAAAGACCTCTTGATTCGCGTGAACGCAGATGATAAGGTGGAATCTGTGCGCGCCGCCCTTCTGGGTGGAATCAGGGCAAAATGTGGCTGTAACAAAGGCTGTTGCGCATGATACGGTTGCGGAAGGATGACACCTCTGTTCTGATTAAAAGCGCGGCTGAGATCGACACGATGCGAATCCCGGCGCGTGAGTTAGCCCAGGTTTTGCAGCGCCTTCAGGAGATGGTCGCCCCCGGAATTACCACGATGGACTTGGAGATGGAAGCGCGACGGGTCATCGAAGCGTTTGGGGCTAAGCCGTCTTGTTTGGGGTATCACGGTTTTCCGGCAGCGTGTTGTATTTCCGTGAATGAAGAGGTTGTTCATGGTTTTCCCTCGGATCGTGTGTTGAAAGAGGGAGATATTGTCAGCGTTGATGTTTGTGTTTTACATCACGGATTCCATGCTGACGCTGCTTTTACCGCTCCAGTTGGTCGAGTATCGCCGGAGAAAACGCGGTTGATGCGTGTTACGCGCGAAGCGCGTGATTTAGCGATTGAGGCGGCTGTCGTGGGAAATCGAATTGGCGATTTGTCCGCGATTATTCAGGAGCATGTGGAGAAGAACGGGTTTAACGTGATTCGGGATTATTCCGGTCACGGCGTTGGACGAAGTCTTCACGAAGACCCGCAGATTAGCAATTATGGCAAAGCGGGCACGGGAGTGCGGATCAAGGCGGGAATGACTCTCGCTATTGAGACTATGGTGAACGCAGGAACTTACGCCACGCGCGTGCTGAAAAATAATTGGACGGTGGTTACCGCCGACGGAGCGCCTTCTGCGCATTTTGAACACACCGTTGCGGTTACTCCCGACGGCCCGGAAATCTTGACGGTCGTATAGCGGTCAGAAAGGCAGCAACATCATGGCAAAAGAGGGTACTATTGAAGTTGAGGGCAAGATTGTTGAATTGCTCCCCAATGCCATGTTTCGCGTCGAATTGGACAATGGACACATTGTTCTGGCGCATATTTCCGGGAAGATGCGTATGCACTTTATTCGCGTGCTCGCAGGCGACCGGGTTAAAATAGAACTCTCCCCGTACGATCTCACGCGGGGACGCGTTACTTATCGCTACAAATAAGGACAAGTACCGGAACCCCAGGTTCCGCGAGTTGCAGTGAGGGAGAAACTGAGATGAAAGTAAAGTCGTCTATTAAAAAACGTTGTACCAAATGCAAGATTATTCGCCGTGAAGGCGTTAATCGTATTATTTGTGAAAACCCGCGCCATAAACAGCGTCAGGGATAACAGGAGGAAGTACCTTGGCTCGTATCGCTGGAGTAGACCTGCCTAAAGACAAACGCGTCGTGATTGGC
>DNPO01000292.1 GCA_003501375.1 Candidatus Sumerlaeota bacterium
CAATGCCATGTTTCGCGTTGAGTTGGACAATGGTCACATTGTTCTGGCTCACATATCCGGTAAAATGCGCATGCACTTCATTCGCGTGCTTGCTGGCGACCGGGTAAAAATAGAACTCTCCCCGTACGATCTCACACGGGGGCGTGTTACCTACCGCTACAAATAGCGATAGCAAGGAACCATTCGGTTCCACAGTTGCAGTGAGGGAGAAAACAGATGAAAGTTAAGTCATCTATCAAAAAACGTTGTACCAAATGCAAGATTATTCGCCGTGAAGGCGTTAATCGTATTATTTGTGAAAACCCGCGCCATAAGCAGCGTCAGGGGTAACAGGAGGAAGTACCTTGGCTCGTATCGCTGGAGTAGACCTGCCTAAAGACAAACGCGTCGTGATTGGCCTAACCTACATTTTTGGGGTTGGCCCGACTACGGCTAAAAAACTTCTCGCCATGACCGGCGTGAGCGCGGATACCCGCGTTCGTGACCTGTCCGAGGAAGAAGTTTCGCGCATCGCCGCCGCCATTCAAAGTACTTTTGTGGTGGAAGGTGACTTGCGCCGCGAGGTGTCGCAAAACATTAAGCGCCTGATGGACATTGGCTGCTATCGTGGTCTGCGTCATCGCCGGGGACTCCCCTGCCGCGGCCAGCGCACCAAGACGAATGCCCGCACCCGCAAGGGTCCCGGCGCTTCCGTCGCGGCCAAGAAAAAATAAGGACGGCCATTGGCCATCCATTCGGCGGACTGGTTGATGCGCGTATCCCGCGCGTCCCAGCCGCCAGAGTATCTTTTAACCCCATACGTACCAAATAAAGAGGTAAGAACACATGGGCAAACGAAGCGCAGCAGGCCCCCGTAAAGTAAAGAAAATTGTGCCCGAAGGTGTTGTCCATCTTCGTGCCACCTTTAACAACACCCACGTCTGCATCACCGACAAAGCCGGCAACACCGTTGCCTGTGCCAGTGGTGGTGTGGTCGGATTTAAAGGTTCTCGTAAGAGCACCCCGTTCGCCGCGCAACTTGCCGCGGAGCATTGTGGCAAAAAAGCGTTGGATTGCGGGATGAAAACCGTCGAAGTGCATATCAACGGCCCGGGAAGCGGTCGTGAAAGCGCCATTCGTGCCCTGCAAAACCTCGGATTCCGCGTCCTCCTTATCAAGGACCTGACCCCGCTGCCCCACAATGGCTGCCGTCCTCCGAAACGTCGCCGCATCTAATCTCTCTCTGATTAGATCCGCGTATCACGAATCGTTGTCTGACCCCTTGTCAAAACCCCTGGGAGGTTTTATCCGAATGGATTTTAATTTCAAACCCCTCATCATGCCCCACCTCCTCCAAGAGCCGGAGACTGGCGCGGCTGAGTTTGCGCGTTTCACCGCTGAGCCTCTGGAGCGCGGGTTTGGCGCTACGCTGGGTAACTCCCTGCGTCGCGTCTTGCTGAGTTCCATCCAAGGCTCTGCCATCACCGCCATCCGTATCAAGGGTGTCGCGCACGAATACGAAACCATTCCGGGCTGCAAGGAAGATATTTCTGATATCATCCTCAACCTGAAACAAATTCGTATCCGCTTGGCTGATGGTGTGAATGAAGCCAACGTACTGCTGGAATCTGACGGCCCCGGTGATGTTTCCGCCGCCGCGTTCCAAACAGTTGAGGGCGTCGAAATCCTGAACCCCGAGCAGCACATTGCCACGATGGGCAATGGCTCTCTCGTCATGGAAATTCACGTGGCGCGTGGCCGTGGCTACGTTCCCGCCCATAAAGAAATCGATGAAGAAGATGAAATCGGTATTATCCCGATTGACTCCGCTTTCTCCCCGATTCTCAACGTGCGTTATTATGTGGAAAACGCTCGTGTTGGTCAGCGCACCGACTATGACCGTTTGGTTCTTGAAGTCACCACCGACGGTACGGTTGCCCCACACGAAGCCGTTTCCTGTTCTGCCCGTATCCTGCGTGACCACTTGACCATGTTCATCATGGCCGAGCACGAACAAGCCGTTCTGGCTCAGGAAGCTGAAGCCCGTTCCTCCGAGTCGCATCCGTTTGCCGAACTCGAAGAAAAACTGGGTCGCAGCATTGAGGAACTCGAACTGTCCGTCCGTTCGTTCAACTGCCTGGAAGCCGCGGGAATCAAGACCATCCGCGACCTGGTGCAGAAGAGCGAGGCCGAAATGCTGAAGTATCGCAACTTCGGTCGCAAGTCGCTCTTCGAAATCAAGAACATCCTTAAAGAGATGGGCTTGACGTTCAATATGAAGATCGGCGACGACGGCTTGCCCGTTTTCCCGAAAGAGAAGAAAGACTAATCCCGCGCGCTGCTCAAGGGCGGCGCGCCCATTTAACCGCATGGAGGTTTTATCATGAGACACCTTTGCCGCCGTGGAAAACTCGGCCGTCCCGCCGGCCCTCGCAAAGCCCTTCTGCGCAGCCTTGTTGAAGCGCTGTTCACTAACGAAAAAATCACCACAACCGCCGTACGTGCGCAGGAAATGCGTCGTTTCGCCGAGCGTATGATTACCCTTGCCAAAGACGGCGATCAGGCTGCGCGTCGTCGCGCATTCGCCTTCCTCCAGAACAAAGTCATCGTTACCAAACTGTTCGAGGAATTTGGCCCCCGTTTCAAAGATCGTAACGGTGGTTACACCCGTATCATCAAGGCTTCCAACCGCCGCATGGGCGATGGTGCTGAGATGGCGATCATTGAATTCGTGGATCGCAAGTTCATTACAGCCCCGGAAGTAACCCCCGCTGCTGAATAAGGCAGTTTTTTGACGGGCGTTGCCTGTCATTACAAATCCAAAGCGCAAGGAGCGAATGCTCCTTGCGCTTTTTTTTATGCCTTGCCTTTTTTGCAACGTGATTACGCCACGGAGTTTTTCCAGACGTAGACCGCTTCGGCGGCGATCAGTTTCTGGTCGTAATAACGTTGGACGCGAACGATGTCGGCTTTGCGGGTGTTCTCGCGCCACACTTCTACCAAGCGTCCGTTCATGCTGCCGGGCGCCTGGTTCCAACTGAAGGTGCTGGCAAAGGTGATGCTCTTGAGTGCGGGACGCGGCGCAACATAGCACAGGAACGCGTTCTTGCCCCAGACGTAACTCATGGCGGGGGGCTGGCCGGGATGGGGAGTGTCGTTCTGGGGTCGCGGCACCGTGAAGCG
>DNPO01000357.1:0-1175 GCA_003501375.1 Candidatus Sumerlaeota bacterium
AAAATTTATTTTGGACAGCAGTGAACTGGTTCCATTAAAGGCGCAATTGTTATAAAAAAGCCACGAAAACACAAACCACACGAAGACTCAATTTTTCGTGTGGTTCGTGTTTTTGTGGCTTTTTTTACTCTACGCAATCCCTTTTTGGGGTGCACCCCATTCCGTTTGCGGAACATAGGTACAGTCCTCGTTGAACCAGTCGATGTTTGGTAGCGGAACGAATAATTCGTGTATCTGGCTCTCGCCGTAGGATGCAAGGTCAGCGGTATCTTTCATGATAAATCGCACGGCGTAACGCCCGGGGTTCAGACGCAGTTCTGGAATTTTTACATCCACGAATCCAACGCCGTCGAGTGTGCCACCCTCCCAGCCTTGTTTGCGGCTGCGCATGACGGCTGCGCAGGCCCCGTGATGCGAAAAAACAGAAACAACCAACGTTGGATTGTGTATGGGTGTATCGCAACGATAATGCAAGCGCAATGTGAGTGGCTCGCCCCACGGGACTTCGGTGGTAGGTTCGCCCTCGTGGTTAAACATTTCTATGTGACAAATCGCGTCCTGCGATTCTCCATCTGATTTTTGCTTTTTTATTAGCGCTTGCAGGTTTTCTTGCTGCACCACTTTGTCATAGGCTTCAATCACATCGGCAATGTCGCCTTGCGTTTCGACTACGCCATGGTTCAGAAAAATCCCCTGAGCACAAGATTTCCGAATGGCCCACATGTCGTGTGAGACCAGAATAATAACGGTTCCCTCTTCGCGGAGTTCGCGGATACGTTCGTGGCATCGTGTTTGAAACCGTGCATCGCCCACCGCCAGCACTTCGTCTACCAGTAGAATATCGGGGCGTACCTGTGCTGCTACGGCAAATCCCAAACGAACAAACATACCGGAGGAATAGCGTTTGACGGGCGCGTCAATATAGGCGCCAATGCCCGCGAAGTCTACAATGTCATCCAGATAGCGATTGATTTCGTGGTGTTTTAATCCAAGAATCGAGCCGTTCAAATAAATATTTTCGCGCCCGGTTAGTTCCGGGTGAAAGCCCGCTCCCAGCGCGATGAGGGCGGAAATGGAACCGCGCACACGCACATGGCCGCGGTTGATGTGGCAAATTCCGGAGAGAATACGCAGAATGGTTGTTTTTCCTGAACCATTGGGGCCGATAATGCCCA
>DNPO01000357.1:1504-7905 GCA_003501375.1 Candidatus Sumerlaeota bacterium
TCCGGGTGCATTCCAAACAGGGATTGCAGCAGGCGGCGGTAGCGACTGGAGCCGTAGCGCCGATCATAAAGTTTCCAGACATTTTCAAAAAGGATGCGTTCCATGCGTTACACCACGTCGGCGAAGAATCGTTCTTCATGTTTGAAGAACGAGTAACCCGCGAGGAAAATAAAGACCGAAACTGCTGCTGCGAAGAGCACGTGGTGCTCCCATGGAAAATGGCCGGAAATCAAGGCCATTTGAATGCCATCCAGCAAGCCGGTAACTGGATTGAAGATAATCAAGGTGGATGCGCGTCCGCCTGCGATGGCGCGCAGGGGGTAGAGTACCGGTGTCATAAAGAGCCAGAGAAAAACAGCAAGGTTGATAAGATGCGCGACGTCGCGGAAATATACCTGAAGCGTGGCTGCGATAAAAACAAGCCCATTGATAAACAAGAGCAAAAGCACCATTAAAACTGGTACCCACAACCAGTTTGCGTGTGGGTAGAAATGGTAGTCACCTGCAAATTGCGTGGCCAGATTTGGTGAAAACTTCGCCAGGAAATGGGTACAATTCGTTCCCACTGCTGCGACGAATACATACATGAGGAAGGCGACAAACCAATCCACCAGGTTCATTAGCACGGATGCGATGGGCAATACTTCGCGGGGGAAATACACTTTGGTTACCAGGTCCATATTGCTTACCAGGGCGGTGGAGCCATTGGTGATGGAACGGCTAAACAGATTCCAAAACGTGAGCATGCACAGGGTGTAGAGTGCCATGGGGCACGGATAAACCATGCGACCACTGATGCCCGTGCGTGACAGCATGTACGAGAAGACGAAAGTCATGGCAGCGGGCGTAAGCAAGGCCCACCCTACACCCAGCATGGATTGTTTGTAACGTCCGCGAATGCCGCGCAGCGTCAGGGCGTATAGTAGATAGCGGTCGTTCCAGAGTTTGCCGAAGTTTCTGGCAAAGTGGAGATCGAAAATGAAAAAGGCGCGCAGCAACGCGGGCAGGCGCGATTGACTTTCGTGAACCGATAATTCAAGGATGGGGGAGTTATCTGCATCTCTCATGGGGAGGATATTACCTGCCTTAGGTTCAGAAGGCAAGCAGGAAGGCGCTGTTTGTGCAGAATATCCGTTTTTTTGTTTTGTCGGAAAAATGACAAATACGAAAAAATCGAGGCATATCCTTTAGAAGTCAATATTTGTCGTCGGTATGCGATCTGCCTACAACCACTGCACATCAAAGCGTTGAAATTTTGACAATGTATGTAGGGAGGGTTGGGAAAATTTGAAATTTTTGCCCCGGGAAGCACATTTTTTCTCCATTTCTACCCGATTTTATCGATTTTTATTCTTCTGCCGGGTAGGAAAGAAATTTCTTCCCTTGGCAAAAAAATGACGGAAAGTTTTTCCTCATTCGCGGAAAAATAGGGAAATTTGACTATGCGCTCATGGCAATTCATAAGTTTTTGAGGGGTGTCTGTTAAAATATTTTTATTTTTATCTCTTTTAAAATGATCATTTTACATGTTTTTTTCTTTCCTGTTTTTGCTTGAAAAGTTCGTGCTTCTTTAGGCGTGCCATGTTTTGGCACCCTCCTTGCTTTCTTCAGAGACAGCCGGAAAAAGTCTGACAGAGGTCGGATCCCGGTAAGGCGACAATCGCCGACACTTCAATCCAGTATGGCCGAGGCGGTGGGGTGCCCCGGTTACATATTGCCGGTCTCTTGATCTCTCGGAACTAGCGCACGAAGCGCGACGGGCAAACACACGGAGGGTACGATCATGTCAATGGTTATTAACACCAACATCGCGAGTATTAATGGGCAACGGAATGTCAACACTTCTTCTAAAGCGTTGAACAAGTCCTTGGAACGGCTGTCATCTGGGTTGAAGATTAACAGTGCGAGCGATGATGCCGCTGGTCTTGCAATTTCCACCGGATTGCAATCTCAAATTAAGGGTGTTGATCAAGCCGCCTCTAACTGCAGTGATGGTATTAGTTTGATATCCACCGCTGACGGTTCAATGGATACGTACACCAGCATTTTGCAACGTTTGCGTGAATTGGCGGTTGAGGCTTCCAGTGACGTGATGTCGGCAGATGACCGTTCGGACTTGGATTTGGAAGTTCAGCAGCAGATTAAGGAATTGAATCGTATTGCGACAACGATGGACTTCAACGGCGCCCCGCTGTTTGATGGCTCGTTTGTTGGCAAAAGCATACAAGCGGGATATGATGCGGGACAAACCGTTGATATTTCCATTAGTGACTTGCGTACAAAAACTATTGGTGGTGTCGCCCAGTGCATCGGTACCTATAGTGATCCTACCACGGCCTTGACTGATGGTGGCATCACCATCAATGGTGTTGAGATTCCTGCATCCACTTCGAAGGATACGGGCGACAAAATTAATGCGATCAACTCGGTTTATTCTGAGACCGGTGTTAATGCTCGCGAGGAATCTGCACAGGTTGTGGGGATCACTGCAGTTCTGAATGGTAGTATGGATGTTAGCACCAATTACATTAAGATCAATGGTTACACTATTCCAGCTTCTGATACGATTGCAGTTGCTGATGACGATAGTACAGGAACTTTGCGTGCAGCTATCAACGAAATCAGCGATAAAACAGGGGTGGAAGCAACACTTAACGCCTCGAACGAACTGGTACTGACTTCGACGAATTCCTCGGAAGAATTTACCGTGAGTTATGGCGGGACGGGTAATACCACCTCTGGTATCCTCAATGACGGTGTGACTGCTGTGGATACGGACGTGAGTATTGGCGGGCGTGTTCGGTTATATAGCGATTCGCCTTATACCGTTGCTGGCACGGAAGTCGGATTGATTGGGGCGACGGTAGGAACTTATGGCATTGATGATAATTCTTCTATTGATAATGTGGATGTGTTGACTTATGACCATGCGCAGGAAACCATTGTGATGGTGGACAATGCGTTGCGCCAGGTGACCAAGTCGCGTGCGGAATTGGGCGCTATCAGCAATCGACTGGATAATACGGTTTCCAATTTGGAAATTGCGTCAGAAAACTTGACCGCAGCCAATTCGCAAATTGTGGACGCGGACTTTGCATCGGAAACGGCAAACATGACGCGTGCACAGATTTTGCAGCAATCTGGTGTTGCGGTGCTGGCTCAGGCAAATGCGTCGAAACAGTACGTTTTGCAACTTCTTCAGTAGTTTTTGCTCCACTGTTTTTCACGCTTTCCGTCTGGCAGCCGGAGAATACGGGGGAATTTCGAACACATCGAGATTCCCCCGTTTCGTTTTGATGAGCGAATGGGCTGGATGTCTGTCATATCGTTTTTTTTGTTGATTACGCCCTGTTGATATTAACAAACCAATCTTGAATTCTCGGGGATTGGAAAAAACAGGGTGTTTAGGAAAACGGTTGCTTTTTCACCGTGATTCTTGGATAGTTTCCCTGTAGTTGCTTGGGTTTGCCGTGCTTTTTATAAAGCGGATGCAACTCTTGCAAGAATCCGTCTGGAGACACTCCACATGTTCCGCCCCATTGTCGTTGCTCGTATATTCTTTCTCGCTCTCGCTGCCGCATGCGGTTATTGGGTATCGTATAAGGATGGAGATGGCATTAATACCGCTATTATAGCGGTGGCACTTTCTTGCATGGTGATACTGTTCGAATACAGTTTGCGCACGCTTTCCTCCAAACGTATTTTACTCGCTTCGCTCGGGTTGCTTTACGGTTTGGTTATTTCAACTTTGCTTTACCGTACCGTGCCTGCCAACATCATGCCGACCAGCACCACGCAGATCGTTTTTAATTTTGTTTTTGGCTACCTCGGTTTGATCATTGCTCTCAAGCATGCCGATCAGATTAATCTGGGCGGTTTCCGCTTCATGTTCCCCGGTGGTGAGTCCGCCCTGCCGCCGCGGATTTTGGATACCAGCGTCATTATTGATGGTCGCGTTCAAAATATGATCACGTCGGGTTTTATGCCGGGGCATATTCTGGTGCCGACTTTTGTGATTGATGAATTGCAACTCCTGGCAGATAGCGCGGATCAGTTTCGTCGTGCCAAGGGGCGGCGCGGTCTTAATATTTTGGAGTCGCTCCAGAATCAGTCCACCCAATTGGAAGTGGTGGAAAAGGATTATCCCGCCTATCGTGAAGTGGATCGTAAACTGATCGAACTGGCCAAAGAAATCAAGGGGCAGGTCATTACCAACGACTATAATTTGCAGAAGGTTGCTTCGTTGCATCGCGTGTTGGTGTACAACATCAACGAACTTGCTGATATGTTGAAGCCTTCTGTATTTGTGGGTGAAATTTTCAAGATTTTGGTCGTGCGCGAAGGCAAGGAAATTAGTCAGGGCGTTGGGTACTTGCAAGATGGCACGATGGTAGTAATTGACGATGGGCGCGCACATCAGGGATCGGAAATCGAAATTGTGGTGACAAGCGTTTTGCAGACCAATACGGGCCGTATGGTTTTTGCTCGTCCCGCTGCGGGAACAACCGACATGGCTTCGTCTCATTTGGCTCCCCCGCCCATTTCCACCACTGCCAACACCAACAAGCCCGTTACCGCAGGGCGTTCCTGAGACTTCTCGCATAAATGAACGGCTTTTTATGCTTCCTTCCAAGCCTCTTTCTCTCGCTGTGATCATTGCCGCTGCAGGCAGTGGAAAGCGCTTGCCCGGTTCTGTGCCGAAGCAGTGGCGTTTGCTGGGCGGTATTCCTCTCCTTGCGCATTCCTTCCGTTTTTTTGACGCTTTCCCTGGAGTTCAACAATTTGCTATTGCGTTGGACGCTCAAACGCTTGCGATGTCGGAGCGTACCGGTTTTTTGGTATCGGCGCATGGGGTAAACGTGCGCTTGGTAGAAGGGGGAGGGGAGCGTCAGGAATCCGTTTGGAAAGCGCTTGAGACGCTTGATCCCGCACCGGATATTGTGTTGATTCACGATGCCGCCCGTCCTTTTCCTCCTGTTGATGGCGTTCAGTTGGCCATTGAGATGGCTGTTCGTGAGGGGGGGGCTATTCTGGCCCGTCCTGTTACCGAAACAATCAAGCGCGTTAATGGGAATGGGCTGATTATTGAGACGCTCGACCGAAGCGTTTTACGTGCAGCGCAAACTCCGCAGGTTTTTCAGTATGGCGCACTTATGCGGGCGTATGAAAAGTTTGTTGGGCAATTGGCGCAGTTTACGGATGATGCGGTTATCTTTGAGGCCGCCGGGGGCAAAGTGCTCGTGGTTAATGGTTCGGAAAACAATTTTAAAGTAACGCATCCCGAGGATTTTGAACGGGCGGAGAACCTTCTGAAATGACCTTTCTTTCCTCAACCGATTTTCAAAGCGCCCAGTTTGCTATCGGCCAATGCTGCCTGGAAAAAGCCCGTGAAATATTAAGCCCTTTTGCTCAAGCATTGCTTGAAATAGACGCTCCGTTGGAAATGTCTCTTTCTCTACATTTTTGGCGCGATACCGCAAATTTATTGCGCGATGCCGGAATGATCGATGTCGCAGTTAAGGCGTTTGAGGCCGCGCGCTCCGCTGGAATGGGGAATGACGTAACCGAACTGGAGTTAGGTGCGACATGGTTGGCGGCTGGAGAGTATGCCAAGGCTCTGGAGCATTTGACGCCGCTTACAGTTTCGAATACGCAAAATGCGGTGGCGCGGAACCTCCGTGCGATTGCACTATTTGAGTCTGGAGATCGCCAGACCGCGCTGGCGGAATGGAAAGCCTGCGGAAAAATGGCGGGACGCTACCGCTATCCCTTTTGCACCGAGCCGTTTCACTTGGCGCTGGCTGCGATGGGTATCGAGCATTTTCTTGGCACGCAGGCGCGGCAAATGCCGCCCGAACTGCCATCTGCGCAGCCATGTTCCGCCCCCGGCATGACGGTTAAGGCGCGGTTGGAGCATATCGATCAAGCCGTTCAGCAACGCCATTTTCAGGATGCGCTGGCTTGGATCGCGTTTGAAAAAACGCAGCCCAAGGCGCAACTTGCCACCCTGTCATTTTTGCATGCGGTGGCGCTGGGTGAAATGAATCAGTGGCAGCAGGCGCGTCAGGAAATTCTGCCTGCTTTGGAAGGCAATTCGTCCGAACCGCTTGCTTGGAGTTTTTATGCGTATACCCTGATCCAGTGTGGCGATGCCGAAAGCGCCTTGCGTATTTTGGATCATGTGATGCCAGTTGGGCCGGATGATTATTTCTCCACCTATTTTCGCGGCTGCGCGTGCTTGGCGCAGGGCAAGCGCGATAGTGCACTGTGTCATTTTCAACTGGCGTTCTGTCATTATTTCTTTGATACTAGTGAAATGGTGCTCCTGCCTGCATGGGAAAAAGTGCGCGCCATTTTAACGCCGAAAGAAAATGCATAGTCCATCGCGAGGTTTCCGCATC
>DNPO01000005.1 GCA_003501375.1 Candidatus Sumerlaeota bacterium
CATCTCAGCAATTTCGGAAACCATGACTTCCAGTTCTACGATATCCTGCTCACCGCAGCGGGCAAGGCGACGCAGCCACGCATCGCGATCCAGCAAGTACCCTTCATCAATGCGTTGCTGGATTTCTAAAATCAGACGATGATACAGCGGGCAAAAGCCGAACATGATGCCAACGCTCCTTCTGCGCAGCGTGTATGATAAGGGCGTTGTCTTCGTGCGGCAAGTGGAAAGCGATAGGAGGGTGCAGGCCAAGGCGTTTTTCTTGACTTTTGCGCTGGTGGCGCGTATTTCCTAATCAAGAAGGAGGAATCTGCAATGTTTGAGAAAAAATTGGATATCGAGGAAGCGCCAGATCAACTACACATGAAAAGCATAAACCCAACTTCGTTAAATGCAAATTTAACGAAGTTTAATGTCAGCAAGCGAGATTTAGCGTTTTATCGAGCAATTATTCTTCAAAGCCCCTCGATGGCATCTCTTTTTTTGTTAACGTATCTGTTTAACATACAGCAATTAGATATATTGGAATCAACATTTTGAAAACACAAAAAGTAAAATTCTCTACTGCACTTTACGACTTTGACGCCTTCCTGGACACGGAGAAAAATCTCTCACCCAAAACGCGCCGGGCATATTCTTACGACTTGGAGCGTTTTGCCGACCATTGGATCAAACGGCGTGGTGCAAACCCATCCCTGCACCAAATTTCGTCAGAAGATATTCAGCGCTATCTGGAACATTTGCGCATGAATCTGAATTACAAGAGCACTACGCTGTCGCGTACCATCTCCTCGATCCGCGTTTTTTTTGAATTCTGCGTCATGCGCGGTTTTCTGGAAAATAGCCCCGCTGTCCACGTACACAATCCTAAATCACCAAAAAAACTACCGATTTTTTTGGTCGATAGCGAACTCAAGAATCTTCTCAACACTTCGGCTGAAACGGTTGTCGCGCCAGAGGTCACTCTGGCAGATGATTCCGATGATTTGAAGGACGTGGCAGAAATCACCGCCGGGCGCCCAATTCCCAAGCACCATGCCCTGCGTGATTACGCAATCCTCGCGCTTTTCTCTTTCACAGGAGTGCGTCTTTCAGAATTGATTGGATTGGACTTACCCGATTTGGATTTCGAACGAAAAACGATTCGCGTGATGGGAAAAGGCTCCAAGGAACGCATGATTCCCCTCAACGAAACCGTGATTCAAGCATTGCAGGCATGGCTGAGCATGCGCCCACAAACGCCTGGTGAAGAAAGCGTTTTTCTCAACCGTTCCAACAAGCGTTTTTCAGCACGAGGCGTGGAATTTCTGGTGGAGCGCTATGTGAAACGTGCGGGTATTACCAAGCGTAAAATCAGTCCACACAAACTGCGCCACACTTTTGCTACGCTGCTGCACGTTAACGGGGTGGATATTTTGGAGATACAGGCACTGCTGGGGCACTCCTCTATCCTGAGCACACAAATTTACACGCACGTCAGCGCATCGCGCCTTAAAGATGCAGTGAAAAAACTGGATGGATTTTAGAGAGTACACCCAGATTCCCGGAACATTCCCCGTTGACAACCTTTCCCATCCTGCATATCATAACCGCCTTGACCGTCTGCGAACGGTACCCCTGTAGCACCTCAAACCCCGACAATGCAAAACTTCACGGAAGGCGCTTTCAATAATGCAGATTAAGGATATTTACAACCAGAAGAAACCGGTTTTGTCCTTTGAAATTTTCCCGCCCAAACCGGACTACTCTTTGGATACCGTTTTTCGCACCATCGAATCTTTAAAAGACTTGGAACCGGACTTCATCAGCGTAACCTATGGCGCTGGTGGTTCCAACCGTGCACGCACCATTGAGATCGCTGCCAAAGTAAAACAGGACTATCAGATAGAATCCGTGGCGCATCTCACTTGCGTCGGACACTCCCCTGCCGAACTCGACGCCATTATTGATAACATCCACAATCACGGCATTGAAAACATTTTGGCACTCCGTGGCGATCCGCCGCGTGACCAGCCTCATTACGCTCCACAACGGGGTTATTATAAAGAATCCATTGAACTGGTCAAGCATATCAAGTCCAAGGGTGGCTTTTGTATTGGCGCAGCGGCTTACCCCGAGGGGCATACCAGTGCAATAAGTTGGAAGCAAGACTGGCTGGAACTACGCGACAAGGTGGCGGAAGGCGTGGATTTTATGCTGACTCAAATGTTTTTTGACAACCGCCTGTACTACAATTTCCTGGAAAATATCCGGCGTATTGGTATAACCGCACCCGTTTCGCCGGGAATCATGCCGGTTTTGAACGCCAAATCCATCCGCCGCATGATCAGCATGAGCGGCGCTTCCATTCCGGCCAAACTATTGGCGATGTTGGAAAAATACGGCGATAATGATGCTGATTTTGAAAAAGCAGGTATCCAGTACGCCATTGACCAGATCAACGATCTGGTGCACAACGGGGTGGATGGTATCCATCTATGCACCATGAATAAGGTGGAGCAAACCCGCATGATTGTGGAAAATTCCGCGCTCTCCACGGGGAAGGCCAAAAGTTGAGATCGAATTGATTGAGAATTCTTGCCCCCCAGGAGATGCCTAAATGTGGTACTCGAATCAACAAAAAAAAGCCCGACCAGAAATGGCCGGGCTTTTTTTATTGAATCTGACTATACGCTGGCTAAAAACAAAATCCCCGATCAAGACGACTTGACCGGGGATTACTTAAGTCCTTTATTTTCAGTGGTGCCGGAACCGGGACTTGAACCCGGACAGGATTGCTCCCACAAGATCCTTAGTCTTGCGCGTCTGCCAATTCCGCCATCCCGGCATTTCCTCTGAAACTGCCTCACATTGCAAGGTCACCCTCGCGCAAGGCAGATAGAGTTTATAAAACGACAGCCGTTAAATTTCAAGTGAAAAGAGGCATTGAGGATATTTTTTTTGAAGAACCCTGCGTTTGGGGCAAGAGCAAACGTTCTTCAGCGCTGCACATTCCCCGCTGGGCCATACAAATACCGCTGTGTGGCATCAGCCGGTAGTGTCAGCAGGCGTGGCAGAGCGTTTACCCCATCTACCCCAGCGGAACCTTCGATTTCAACGGGAAGTGTAAACCCCGGATTTTCTCGCTCCGCCTTTTCCCGCGCGGCGAATTCACGTTTCCAACGGGCTATTGTGCGTTCTACCTCGGGTTGTTCCTGGGGATTGGGAGTCCGCGTCTGCTCCTGGCTTCCAGATGCAGAACGAAGGGTAAAGGCAAAATTTGGCGTGTTGGTATCAGACAGCCGGAAATGCACGCCGTCTTTTTCCATTTCACCGTTTTCCACTTTTCCATCAAACCAAGCCGCATCTAAATTCAGACCGCGTCCCATCCAGAGTTCCGGGCAGGATCGCAACTGTTTCTTGCTGATGACCAGCGTATCCGCGCCTTCTTTCTGCAATTTATCCAGTTTCGTTTTTGCCTTGGCAGCGGATTTTCCGTTCGGATACCGCTGAAGAATTTTGGTGAGCAATTCCTTGCGCTTGGCAACGTCCTCTTGCCCCTCAGCGGAGTCCAGCATGCGTCCTGCGGCCTGTTCGTCCAATTGCGCGGCGTAAGTCGGATCGTCCTTGCCCGTGGCGGCATAGTGCCATGCACGGGCTTCGTTGAACCAGGCGTTTTTTTCATATGAGGTAGATAGACGCAACGCCAGTTCGCGCGATGATGCGCTGGGTATGCTGTCTGCTGTAAAGGTCAGCGTGGTTGCGGCACAATTCGGCACACAAGGCGCGGTAGCGCGTAGGTGCCGCACCGCTGCCTCGCGCCAGGCATCATCCGAAATAGGATGCCCCCAAGTGGTTGCAATTTTCCGAATAGCCCACTGCGCGGGCAAAAGAATATTGATCGAAGAGAACACCATGTAAGTGGTCGACCCGGCGGCTTCTGGCACGTATGAGCCACTCCCCTCTCGCCCCCCCCACCAGACGTAATTGCTGAGGTCGCTGCGTCGTCGCGCCTCTGCTTTTTTCAGCAACGTTTCATTATCGGCATAATTCAAAGGACGGTCCGGCAAAAGACTTTCCGGTTTCTCGCGGAGTTCAGCCAAGGTGGCCGTCATGACAGCAGGATTTGGGATATCGAGACGCTTGCGCTTGGCAGATGACGCAGCGCGGGAAGCCTCCAGCAAAATATTTTCAGCCGCCGCATTTTTAGGATCAAGGCGTAAGGCATCGTTTGCGGAATCACGCGCCTCCTCGAAGCGGTCGTTGCGCAGGTGCCACTGGGCGCGTCGAAGCGATTCGCGGACATAGAGATTGTGTCGGCGGGATTCAATAGACATCGCTGTCTCCACCATATCCGGCGCAAAAGACGCAGACGCACGGTTACGCATGTAAAGGGAAAGAATTTCACGGTCACGCGGACTGATGGCGTTGAGTGGTTCTCCGAAGAAAACGATCTCCGTCCCGGATGCGTACATGCGCTGAAAATTGAGGGTTACAATGGCAAAAAGTTCACTAATAACATTGTTTACAATCCGTGTGGAACGGTTGTAATAATCCTGTCGGCGCAAACGCTCCGCACGACGCACCGGGTCTTCGGAAAGCGCCAGTGCCGCTTCGCGTTGCGCAAGCGTATCGGTGGATTTCTTTGCGAGCATTTCTAACCCTTGTATCCGGTCGGCATATTGTGACATTTGCTGTGTGTCCAACAACCGAATTACGTCTCTACTTGCGTCGGGTGTGCCGCTGTTGGTATGCACCGCAGTGGCGTCTCCTAAGAGCACCGCCAGCATAGCCTGACGCGCGGCGGTTGGTTCCGGTTCAGCGAAGGCGGAGCAGGTCAGGATAAAAAACACGCAGAGCAATAAAATTTTCATGGGATGCGCTCCAATTATTTCTCCGCAGATTGACACAGATTTACGCAGATTTCAACAGCAACAGCCATGAGGAACTTCCAAGCAAAACACAAACAGTAGGTTTTAATCTGCGTTCATCTGCGTAAATCTGCGGATAAATTTCTTGGTGGGGTAAAGACGAGGCGTTTGTATTGCAAACTGCGATTTCCGAAGTTAATCAGCAGGGCGCGTGTTAACCCGGTGATGCGCAAGTAGTTCA
>DNPO01000309.1 GCA_003501375.1 Candidatus Sumerlaeota bacterium
GGTTGCCGCTGCCGCTGGTGCCGAGTTGTCCCCATGCCTTGCGCTTCAACGAAGTTGTTATGGGGCTGAACGTCCAGTCCTCATCCATGACGGCGTGTTCGTGCTTGTCACGAAATTCCGCGCCGACGCCGAAACGAGTTTCGCGTTCGAGCGCCTGACGCAATTTATCTTGCTGGCCTTTGAGCATGTTCACCGGCAGATCGAGCACGGTCAACTTCATGCGGCAGGCGATGTCCACGCCGACCGCGTAAGGAATGACCGCGTTTTCCACCGCGAGTACGCCGCCGATTGGCAGTCCGTAGCCGACGTGCGCATCGGGCATGAGCGCGCCGCGCACGGACACGGGTAGACGACAGGCGTTGACCATCTGCTGCACGGCCTCGTCCTCGAAGTCGCTGCCCCACTGTTGCCACGGCGCGGGTTCGTCGCGTTCGACGTAGCGCGTGGCTGCTTCGGGTGGCTCATGGAGCGCGCGGGCCAGCGTGCCAAAGATCGGGTCGCTCAGGAATTCTTCGGGCGCGCGCGACACGTTCTTCATGATTTCGTGGAGTTCTTTTTTATAAATACCCGCCTGTGCGGCCTGCGCCACGGCGCGGATGGCAATCCGTATCGTTTCGCCGTCGGGGATGCCCAGATTGTATAGTTCACGTTTTTTCATTTTTGGAATCCTCTGCTATAAACTCTTTGAGTTTTTCACTTATGGTGTTTAACAAATCAAGGCAAAATGAATTGCATCCAACTGCCAGTTTTTGGATGGGTAACTTTGAGTAGTTGACTACATATTGGCTTCTCTCTCGATTCAAGATGTCTCTATTCCAAGAGTCAAGAGTCTTCAACACATTCTTTTCTCTTGTCGCTAAGATGCCATCATTATGTTTGAATGCGTTGTTTAAGAACCGAATCGTGTTGATTGTGTGGTACTCTTTAATCTTGGAAATGTTTATGTATAATTTTGTTTGGAAGAATTCCTCGATTAGGTCGAACTTATCGGCTTTGCTCCAAGTGGAATGGATGAAAATATTTTTCCCGAGCGCGCAAACAATTCGTTTCAGAATGAATTCCATGCTTGTCCACATTGCGACTACAAGTGCAGCATACATAGTATTGGTCAACAGTTTCGATTTGAATATTTCGCACGAATTTTCTTCAGACAGCATCATCTCTGAGAGTCTATCCGCAATTGATGTTGTTTTATTATTTACTTTTCCTGTATCCCGCAGTGGTTTGTTTCGTTTGCGTTCCGTTTGTTCCCCTTCTTTTATACGACTTTCCCAACTAGCCCACAGCGATTCAGCGTAGGATTGCTCGGTTGGAAAGTATTCTTCGAGAAAATTCGGAATGGCTTTTTGTAGTTCTTCTAATCTTTCCATTTGGTGCACCTTTTGTTTTCTTTGTGTTTACCCCACTGAGATTTCCCAAACGCCTTTTTTTATTTCGCGTTTGGCGATAGGGATTTCCAAAAATTGCTGGATGACTTCCGTATTGGTGCTGGTGTGCGGCGTCGGTTCCACCGTGCGGAATTTTCCTCCGCCCGCCAGCGCCATTGGGATCAGCAACTGATCCGCCAAGTGCGGCCCGACCGGAACGCCAGCATCCAGGTATTCCGACACTTCGCGCGTAACGCCCGCCACCACTTGCTCCGACGAAACGCCGCGCTCGCCAAAGCCGGTAAACACTTCGGTGATATGCTCACTCTTGATTTCCACAATCAGAATGTTACCAGGGCCTTGCGAATCACGCACGCTTTTTGTGTGGAAGCACTCTTCCGGCCAAAGCAACTTCTCGCGCAGCAACCCGATTTGTTTCTCCGCAATGCCGATGGAAATGTGCGCCACGCGTGACTCAGCGGAACGTTGGATTATTTCGCCGCGTTCGAGCAAATCCAACCGCTGGAGTTTTGGCGTGGGCTGGATGCTGACGGTGAACTTGCCGCCGCCCGCCGGATAAAAGCCCGGACGATCCAGCCACGTTTCGATGCGTGGCCCCATGCGATTGAGCAACGGCAGAAACGCATGCGCGAGAAAGTCAAATGGCGGAGCCAACGGATTGTGCGTGCCACCTTCCTGCGTGAGCACGGACATTTGTTCGGGGGCGCCCAACAGCAATGCGGGCAAAACGGTTTGCAAAACCAACGTGGCGCTACCCGCTGTTCCAACTGCAAAGTTGTAAGAGCCATGTCGCACCTCTTGCGGTGCGAAGAAAAGTTCCTGCGAACCGATTGCCGCGCCGCGTGTTTCCGAGTTGCCCACCTCGGCGGCAGCATTGACCGCCGTCAGGTGCTGACGCATCAGGCCGGGTTTGGCACGTTTGGATCGGATGTTTTTGATGCAAAACGGCTTGCCGGTAACGAGCGATAACGCAAGCGCAGAGCGTAAAATTTGCCCGCCGCCTTCGCCCCGCGAGCCGTCGATGGTGATGATGTTTTTATCAAACATATTGCTTTCCTCTATGTAGCAGACAAACTTCAACTGACTATCCGCAGATTGCGCAGATTACACAGATTAAAATCCTTTATCCAATTCATCAAATTTTCAATCCGTGAAATCGGTGTAATCTGTGGATGTCTTTTTGTTTTTTAATCTGCGTCATTTGCGAAATCTGCGGATAGACTCCTTTGTTTTTATAACAGATTCATTACCCGGTCGGCGAGTCCCTTTTCACCCAGCACCACGCTTAACTTGGAATTTCCGGCCACCTTCTCCAAAACCTCCAACTCGCGCAGCCGCATCAAGGTCGGGTTGTTTTCCAATAACCGCGCGGTGTTTGCCTGGTTCCGCATGGCGGCGGTTTCTTCACGCCGCGCGATCAAGTTGGCTTCCGCTGCCTTCTTCGCCTCGGTGACCTTGTTCATCAAGTCCTTCATCTCGCCGGGCAGGATCAAGTCTTTCATCCCCAACGCGACGATCTCGATTCCGAACTGCGCCGCACGGTTTTTCAGTGCATCGGTGAGTTCCTGCGCCACCGATTCCTTATCCGCCAGCAACGTATCCAGTTCGCGCGAACCAATCGCCGCACGCAAACTCAACTGCGTTTCGCGGTAGAGCATCTGCGCGCCGTCTTGCGATTCCTGAAAACGCAGGGGATCGGTAACCCGGTAGGTGAGCACGGCGTTGAGACGCAGCGTTACCTTGTCCGACGTCATGATCTCCTGACCGGGCACGTCCAGCGAGCGTTCGCGCATGTCCACCATCTGCACCGAGACTTTGCCCGTGTTTTTCCAGAAGGCGTGCGTGCCGGATGACAACGTGGTTTGGTACGCCCCGTCAAGGTAGTACAACCCCACAAAGTTCGGAGGAACGTTGCCAACTTCCAGCAATGCGGCAATGTTCGGCGATTTCAGGATGCTGTTCAGTTCTGCGTGTTCAAACCGCACGGTTTTCGTATTTACCACTTCGGTGCGCACGTCGCGAAACTTGCCCCAGAGCGCGTACAACCCGGCGGGCAAAATGCGGTCGAAGCGTCCGTCGATCCAGACCAGAACGCGCTCGTTTTCCTTCAGGTCAAGCACGCGGGCGGAGTCGCCCAACGCGCCGGAGCGAACGATCAAGTCCAAGTCAGTGTGGATAAGCCACGGGGTGCGTTGCGATACCACATCCACGCGGGCCTTGTCGAAGGGCTTAAGAAACCAGTAACGCCCGGTGTTCAGCACGCCCTGGCACTCCTTGTCGCGGAAGTACAGCCCCTTTT
>DNPO01000124.1 GCA_003501375.1 Candidatus Sumerlaeota bacterium
AGTTCGCGCGCTTCAATAATGGTTGTCAGGCATGCCCCGGGGGAGGATTCTCGCAGGGCGCGTGCGTGGACACATAACTGGCTGGCGCACCGGGCAATATCGGGCGGAGTAGAAATGCCGAGTTCTATTTTTGTCGTGACGGATTTTTCTATCGGTGGCTGGAGAAATAATTGCACTTGCGTGATGGTGGTCGGAATATCCAGCAGCACCACATTTTTTGAGGGTAGGTCGATGGAGACTTGTCGATCGATATGGTATTCGCGGATGCGCTCTTTATCGGAGAAAACGATGACTCGGCTGATCGTAACGTTTTCCGATGGGGTCAGGCGTAATGCCGACACTCCGTAAACGGGGCGCGAAAGAAGGTCTGGAGGAAAGAAATTTGCCAGTCGTCCATTATTAAATTTCCGTTTTTTCCCCAAAGGAACCCATTTGTATTGCTGATGAGCGGCCTGGATGCGCGCAAAACGACTCAGATAGGCATAGGCGTTATCGAGCGTACGATCCACCTGCTCGCCCAGTGCGTCGGGAAGTTGTGGAACTGTTGATTGCGTTTCCGAGGTGACGACCGTGCTGCTCAGAGAAACAGTGGTGGGAATAACCCCGTTAT
Source organism: Candidatus Sumerlaeota bacterium (assembly GCA_003501375.1). Taxonomy (GTDB): domain Bacteria; phylum Sumerlaeota; class Sumerlaeia; order UBA8349; family UBA8349; genus UBA8349. The sequence continues at coordinate 611 of DNPO01000124.1, forward strand.
CTTTCAACGCGGTTTCGACATTTTTCAAAGAGGCAATGACATCCCCCGGGCCCAACGCAATTTGTGTTTCCGCGCTTTCCGTCTGCGCCATTGCGAATGTTGGAAAAATCAAACTTGTCGCCAGCAAAAGAAAGAACCACAGAGGCACAGAGGCACAGAGGCGACGGATGTTTTTTTCGGTAGTGCGCATTTTTATCATTCCTAATTCGTAATTCCTCATTTGTAATTCTTCAGTCGCTGCTTCAGTCCGCTGTAACGCTCGGTTATCTTCGCATTTTTCAGCGCTAGAAAAATAGCCTTTTTTGTGCCTACCAACACCACCAACTTTTTACCGCGCGTGATGGCGGTGTAGATCAGGTTGCGCTGGAGCATGACAAAGTGCTGCGTGTGCACGGGAATCACCACGGCGGGATATTCGCTGCCCTGGCTTTTGTGGACGGTGATGGCGTAACTCAGGGTGAGTGAGTCCAGATCGGCATACGGGTATTCCACGATGCGCCGATCAAACCGCACGCGCACAATATGGTCGGATGGGTCAATGGCATGTACCACGCCGATGTCGCCGTTGAAAACATCCTTGTCATAATCGTTCTCGGTTTGCATCACTTTGTCGCCGACACGGAGTTCCCAACCGTTGCGCGTGAGCGTGCGCGGGTCTTTGTTTAGAATCGCCTGCATGCGTTGATTCAGATTTGCCGCGCCGAGCGCTCCCCGGTGCATGGGGGTGATGATTTGAACATCCTGAATCGGATCAAGGTGGTACGCCTTGGGGATGCGTTCTGACACCATTTTTTCAATCGCTTCGACCGCGGCTTCCGGGTCTTCACGCTCGACAAAAACAAAGTCGGGCTTACGCCCTTTGTCCGTTTCTTCCGCCGGAATCAGCATCGGGAATTCGCCTTGGTTTATCCGGTGGGCGTTCATTACAATCAGGCTTTGCCGCGCTTGGCGGAAGATGGTATCGAGTCGCACCACGGGCAAGCGCCCGCTATCAATCAGGTCGCGCAACACATTGCCTGCCCCGACGGACGGCAACTGATCCACGTCGCCCACCAGCAGCAGCGATGCGGCAGACGGCAGCGCTTGTAACAACTTTTGCATCAACGAAATGTCCAGCATGGACGCCTCGTCTACAATCAGGTAATCAATTGGCAGCGGGCACAACTCGTTGTAAGTGAATGTGTTTTTCTTCGGGTCGTATTTCAACAGGCGGTGGATGGTCGTTGCATCGAGTCGCGTGGTTTCGCTGAGGCGTTTTGCCGCGCGACCGGTCGGGGCCGCCAGCATCAACGGGACTTCGTGTTTGCGGAGCGCATGGATGATGGCGCGTACGGTGGTCGTTTTGCCCGTGCCCGGTCCGCCAGTCAAAATGGTCACGCCTCCGCGCAAAGCCATTTCCACCGCTTCGCGTTGTTTGGGGGCCAGTTCAAATTTTGTGTCGAGTTCGTACTGCCGCGCTTCCTCGGCAGGGTCCATTTTGCGCAGCGACTTGCCTGTTGATAACAACCCGAGCAGGTGTTCTGCGGTGGATGTTTCGGCCTTGTGCAGTCGTTTCAGATAAACCGCCTTATCGCCCTCGGGCAATTTTTCCGCGACCACATGTGGCCCATACGGCCCGGCATTTTGTTTGCATAAGGCGACCACCGCTTGGCGTACCATTGCGGCATCGTCGATGCCGAGCAGTTCCAGCGCTTCCTCGCTCAGCGTGTCGAAGGGGTAAAAGGAGTGCCCTTTGCCTGCCGCTTCTTCTAACAAATGCACCACGCCCGCCTGGATGCGTTCCGGCGCATCCACCGCAATCCCAGCAGCGCGGGCAATTTTATCGGCTCCGGCAAAGCCCATCCCGCGAATATCCATTGCCAAGCGGTACGGGTTATCGCGTAGTTTGTGCACGGCATCGTTGCCGTAGACCTTATAAATTCTCAGCGCGAGATTGGATGACATGCCGTAACTGTGAAGGAAAGACAAAATCTCCGCCACAGCCTGGTGCTCTTCCCAGCCTTCCCGGATTTTTTCCATGCGGATCGGCCCGATGTGTTCCACCTCGCGCAGGCGCTCCGGGTCATTCTTCAAAATGTCTAACGTGCGATCGCCAAACACATCCACAATGCGTCGCGCATACTCCGGGCCAATACCGGCAATGAGCCCTGAGCCTAGAACCGCTTGAATGCCCAACGCAGTGGTGGGCGGTACGGCGGAGTGTGCTTCAATAGCAAACTGCCAGCCCCAAGTGGGGTTTTGGATCCACTGTCCACGCAGTTCCAGCGCCTCGCCCGGTTGTACGCCAGGCAACAACCCGGTTACGACTATGTCCGGGGCGGCGGCGGCACGCTTTTCTCCGGGGGGCAGGTCTTCCTGAAACCGCGCGATGGCAAAGCCGTTTTCCGCATTGTGGAAAGTGAAACGCAGGAGCGACCCACGCATGGTGAGCACGCCGGAGGGTGGCGTTTTGAGGGGTTGCGGGGGCTTTTTTCGGCGGTTGAAGGGCTGTGTGGACATAACCGCGCTATGATAAAAGATGCGGCGAAAGGACGCAATAAAAACAAAAAACACACCGCAAGGAAACGGGTGCAACCCAGTGTTTTGCAAGACGTTTTTTTGGCCTGCTTCAGCAGGCCCCTGTTTGCCCCCGGCTTTAGTCGGAGGGGAAAGGTCTATCCCCTAATTAAATAGCGCGCTTCAGCGTGCTTGCGGATTGACTTCAGCCGTTGCGTTAAAAAACAGGTTGCTAAAGCGTTGGGAAAGCCCGGCTGAAGCCGGCTAAAAACAAAAGAAAATATCTTTTCCCCTCCGCCTGAAGGCGGGGGCAAACAAGAGCCTGCTAAAGCAGGCTAAACCCATGTCTGCAAAACGCTGGGTTGCACCCCAAGGAACCTATAAAAAATAAAAACTCTCGCAACGACGCTGCGAGAGTTTTTATTCTGGATTTTATTTGTAATTACCGCCGCCCTGCACGGAGTTTTTTGGCTTCGTTCTCGCCACCGTTGATCAGGTGGAAAAGCGGCATCGGACGATC
>DNPO01000133.1:0-1641 GCA_003501375.1 Candidatus Sumerlaeota bacterium
GGAACCGGACTTGGTCTTTCCATTTCCAAGCGACTGGTGCATTTAATGCAGGGCAAAATCGCAGTGGAGAGCCAGTTGGGAAAAGGATCACTTTTCTGGTTTACTGTTATTCTGACCAAGCAGGCAATTACGCAGAGCAATCTTCCTGAAATTGTCAGCGATATTTCCGGAATGCGGGTACTGGTGGTGGACGATAACCCCACCGTCCGCCGGGTGCTGAATCTGCAACTGAGCACTTGGAAATGTCGCGTGACCGAAGCGGCCAATGCGAACGAAACCATGAAGTTGCTCGATGAGTCGCATGAGCAGGGGGATGAGTTTCAAGTGGCGATTCTCGACCATGTCATGCCGGACATTGACGGCGAGGAATTGGGCAAGCGGATCAAGGCCGATCCACGCTTTGAACCGATTGACTTGGTGTTGCTTACTTCGTTAGGGAAACGCGGCGATGCCAAGCGTCTGGAAGCGGAAGGATTTTCCGCTTATCTGACTAAGCCGATCAAACAGTCCCTGTTATCGGAATGCCTGGGGATGCTACGCGGTATGCGTAAAAATTCCCCCGACACGCCCCCCGTTTTAGTAACGCGGCACTCGATCGCCGAGAGCAAGCGGCAGCAGGTGCGCATTTTGATTGCGGAAGACAACCCGATCAGTCAGCAAATTATGCTCACGTTGCTGGAAAAAATCGGATATCGTGCAGATGTGGTGGAAAATGGAGTGGAAGCGCTTCGCGCGCTTGAGGCGCGGACTTATGCGTTGGTTTTGATGGATTGTCAGATGCCAGAGATGGATGGGTACGAGGCGTCGCGCCAAATTCGGACAAAACGTGCAAATGTATTGCAGCCCGATATTCCCATTATCGCCGTAACGGCCAATGCGCTGATGGGGGACGAAGCCCTCTGCATTCAGGCGGGGATGAATGATTACATTTCGAAACCGTTGTATCCGCAACGGTTTATTGAGACGGTGCAAAAGTGGGTGGCTGTGGCGGTGGAAAGAATGGCGAGTGCAGCACAACCGAATTCGGTTAAGGCCGTTGCGGAAACGCATGATTGTGAAGGGGTTTCAAAAATAAAAATTGAGATGTTTCTGAAGTCCTCCGCTCAATCGTTGGTTGCTCTACGCAAAGCGGTGGATTGGAATGATGTGGAAAAGGCACAAGCCGCCTCTGCTGAATTAAAAAGCGCTGCGGAAGAAGTGGTAGCCAATGCAATCGTCAGCGCTGCCGACAAAGCGATAAAATTGCTCAACAGCGGAAATCTGGGGTTGGTAGCGCTGTTGTTGCCACTGCTGGAGGAACAGGTGCAGAAATTCCGAAAGGCCTGGGAAGAAATTGAGGCAGATCAATAAAAATAACAGGATGGTGCGCTGATCTATCTCTTGTTAACACTCCCTCGAAATCCACGCGCGCTTGAAAGCCAAAACCTCGAAATGCGAAGTTTGCTCCCGCCGCCTGGGAGGGCACATTCGAGGACAAACGGAATCCGATGGGGCTGAAATCTCAACCCCATCGGATTCCTTTGAGCAGATAGGCATAGATAAACCAACTATTTTACTTGAGCATTCCACCAATGATTTCGGGGGCTTGAGCCAAGGCTTCGTCCAGTTTGGCTGGTTCCTTGCCGCCTGCTTGCGCAAAGT
>DNPO01000133.1:1971-3608 GCA_003501375.1 Candidatus Sumerlaeota bacterium
TGGATTTTCTTGGTCAGGTCTTTGGTGACGCCGCAAACCAGCAGCACTTTGTCTTCCTGCACCGCGCCCAGCACGCAAACCAGGTTGGTAGCGGCTTTGTCGCGAAGTTGGTCGGTCAGTTGGCGCAGCAGATCGCTGTCAGCGTCTTCAACGCGAGCGACGATCACCTTGACCCCATTGATTTCTTTCGCACCAGCAAGCAGCGTGTCGGGACTGGCAGCGCCGGAACGGGGTGCGCTCTTGGCTTTTTTAAGTTCCTTGTTCAGGCTCTTGATCTCGTCCTGCAACGCTTGAACGCGCTCGGCGAGTTGGTCTTCCTTCACCGCCAGCGAGCGGCAAAGGCCAGTGGTTACGTTGCGTGTATCGGACCAAGCGGTGTAAGCGGGCAGGCCCGCCACGCCTTCAATGCGTCGGATACCCGCCGCAACGGATGCCTCGGCGACGATGCGGAAACTGCCGATGTGGCCGATGCGGTCAAGGTGCGTACCGCCGCAGAATTCCATGCTCACCACGTCTTCGTGGCTCATGTGCGCACCCTTCTCACCACCGATCTGCACCACGCGCACCTTGTGGCCGTACTTCTCGCCGAACGGCGCGATAGCGCCGCGTTTGCGGGCGTCTTCGATCAGCATTTCCTCGACGAAAACGAGCGAGTCTTCAAGAATCATTTCGTTGACAATCCGCTCAACTTGATTGAGTTGTTCCTGCGTGCAGGCCTGCGTGTGCGCAAAGTCGAAGCGCATGCCTTCCGCCCCAACGAATGAACCGGACTGGGTAACGTGCGAACCAATGACTTGTTTCAGCGCGGCTTGCAGTAAGTGCGTTACCGTGTGGTGGCGCATGATTGCCATGCGACGCGCGGCATTTACCTTCGCCTTTGGCGTATCTTCCACGCCGAGTGTACCCTTTACCAACTTACCATGGTGCAGGTAAATCCCGTTGGCGGTCTTTCGCGTGTCGGTAACTTCAAAGCGGAAGCCGTTACCTTCCAGCACACCGGTATCACCCACCTGACCGCCCATTTCCGCATAGAAAGGAGTCTCTTCCAGTACAACCACGCCTTCCTGGCCTTCGGTCAGGGCATCAACGCGGGCGTCTTCATGCACGATGGCGGTCACGCGTGCATCGCATTCCTGCGATTCATAACCAACAAAGTCGGTCTCGCCAGACGCGGTATAAACGTCGTCCACCAACTCGGCTTCGCGTCCGCCCGTGGTGCCCTTCCAAGTGCTTCGCGCTTCTTCCTGGTGGCCCTTCATGGCTTCGGCGTACCCGGGACGGTCAAGTTCCAGTTCGTTTTCTTCCAGAATTTCCGCGGTCATGTCCACGGGGAAACCGTAGGTCGCGTGCAGCAGGAACGCGTCGGAACCAGCCAATACCTTCTTTCCGGAGTTCTTCAGTCGGTCTACCATGTCGTCGAGAATTTTGCTGCCCTGCGCAACGGTACGGACAAAGCGCTCTTCTTCAATGCGGATGATTTCGGCAACGTGATCGGGACGCGCCTTAATATCCGGGTAAGTTCCGCCCATCACATCCACCACGGTATCCACCAGTTTGTAAAGGAACGGTTCTTCCTTACCGAGCAGGAAGCCAAAGCGCGATGCGCGGCGGAGAATGCGGCGGAGCACATAGCCGCG
>DNPO01000256.1 GCA_003501375.1 Candidatus Sumerlaeota bacterium
GCTGCGTTCAAAACGACTCTGCCAACAGGGGAATATCCCCGGCTGATTCGCGCCACCATCACGGTGGAAGATACGCGGAAGGAATTTAAACCCTACGTTCTTACCGAGTCGGTGCGGTTGCCGTAAGTTCGAAATGTAGGTGTAATTCGCAGATGCTTTTGAAGGTGAAGGGGTAGTAGCCCGGAGAGGAAACCACTTCCATGTTGCAGTCCATTTCAACGCGCCATCACCGCTCCCGTCGGGGCATTGCTATTATGATCGCCATTTCCATTCTGGCAATCCTGACCATTCTGGGATTTGCGTTGGCGGCCTCGGTCGATTTTTCCACCCAGGAAGGCAAGCAATCTGTCTTACGGCATGAGTTCCAGCGTAGTGCCTGGTTTGGGCTGGACACGGCCAAGGCTCTGCTCGCCAAGGCACCGGATGAACTGTTGGGTAAGCCCAAAACGCTAACCTTGGATAACGGAACGTGCGTAATTACGGCGGAATCTGCCAAGGCGGATGCGCCCTATTACAGCGGATCTTCTTTCAAGTTTCGCTCGGGTGACGTGGATGTTGCGCTTGCAGTTACGGTGCAGGGCAAGAAATCTGAGGCGCAGGTTAAACATTATCGGTATTTGGTCAACGTGGCCCCGGGAACCGAGCGTGTAGTTGCCCTTTTGCCTACTGCAACGGTAAAGGATGTGGCGGTTGATACGACTACCGTGAAGGGGAAGTAAGCGCTTATTGGCGATATGGCTCAAGTTTCATCATCCTTTGGAGTGACTACCTGTTATGAAAACCGATCCGATTCGTCTGGCCTGTCTCTTTTATGAAACTGGAATGATTGATTCCGAAGCGTTTGCTCAGTGCTCCACCCCGCAGCAGGAGCAGAGCAAATCCATCCTGACGGTGCTGAATCAGGAGGCTTCCGCCAAGACATTTCGTGATTTGTTAAGTTGGACGACTTCGGCAGCGGCAGCGGCCACTGCGACCTTGACAATGGAGATTGATCTCCCTTTCACGGGCAAACATAAGGAAACAGCGGAACCCGAGCCGGTGGGACAAGTTCCCGTTGCGAGTTCGCTTCATCGCGCACTTTCATCGCAGCCGTTGTTTCTGACTGAAGAGCAATGCCGCATGCTGCTCAATGCTTGGAAGCCCGATATGCCGCAACTTCTCACTGCGCTGGTGGAAGCGGGCGTGTTGGCCAGCGTGCAGGATGCGGCGGAAAAATTCAGCAAGGGCGACGATGCGTATGATCGTCTGGTGGAAACCGGGTGCCTGAACGTCAGCGCGGTGAATCGCGCCGCAGCCAACGGACGTTTCAAAAAATTGAATCGACTTTTCCTGTCGCTCAGCATGCTGAAGCGAAATGAGATTTTGACGCAGGACGATTGTGATGCGATTTTAAAGCGTGTGCAGGAACAGGGATTTGGTGCAATTCCGAACTTGAACGAGGAAGTAAAGCACTTCATCGCGGTGGAGCCGGACATGCCGGAAGCGCACGTCCACCAGAATCCCGTTGCTTCCGATTTGCTTTCTCGCTTTCCTGAAACTTTTATTCGACAAAACGTCATTCTGCCCTTGCGGATGGTGCAGCAACCCATCCCACACCTCGAAGTGGCTATTTCTGACCCCTTCTATGTGGAACTCACGGACACGTTGGCGTTGCTGATCGGCATGCCAGTGGTGGGCTACTTCGCACCGGGCAGTGACATTATCGGACGAATTAATGATGCGTACGAAGGCGATGGTAAAACCGCCGCCGCACAAATCCGCGAAGAAACAGCCCAATCGACCGAGCCTGTCCCGGAGCCTAAAGTGGAAGTTCAAATCCAGCCCGCCCCTGTTGCTGCAAAACCCAAGCGTGAAATCGCACCCCCTGCTTCTGGAGCAGCCAAACAGGCTGCACCGCGTGTCGTGCCGGAGCGTATGGCGGATAGTTACTCCGCTGTTGAGATGGTCAGTTCTATCATTGAAAATGGGATTGAGCACGGCGCTACCGACATCCACCTGGAACCACAGAACAAAGAACTCCGCGTGCGCTATCGCGTGGACGGACGCCTGCGCACCATCACCCGCGTTCCAGCGGCGCAGGTCTTGCCGGTCACGAGTCGTATTAAAGTGCTTGCTGCGTTGGACGTCACCGAGCGTCGCCGTCCGCAGGATGGACACTTTTCCCTACGCATTGGCGATGGTGCGTTTGACTTCCGCATATCCACCCTGCCCACGCGCGATGGAGAAAAAACGGTCATTCGCGTGCTGGACGAACGCCGCGTGTTGCACAGTTTGGAAAGTCTGGGTGTTCCGCCCAAGCAGGGCGATATCATTCGTAAGTGGATTTCGCGCCCGCACGGTTTGGTGCTGGTAACCGGCCCAACCGGTTCGGGTAAGACCTCCACACTTTATGCTGCGTTGAACACCGTCAACGACGAAGAAAGCAATATTGTCACCATCGAAGACCCGGTGGAATACCATTTGGCTGGTATCAATCAGGTGCAGGTCGATGCCAGTTTCAACCTGGGATTTGCCGAGGGCTTGCGTTCGATTCTGCGTCAAGACCCAGACATTATCATGGTCGGAGAAATCCGCGATCCTGAAACCGCACGCATTGCCATGCGCGCCGCGTTGACCGGTCACCTGGTTTTCAGCACGCTGCATACCAACACGGCGGCGGGCGCGATTGCCACGCTCATGAACATGGGCATTGAACCTTATATGCTCACCAGCGCCATTTCGGGCATTATCAGTCAGCGGTTGATTCGTTGCTTATGCCCGGAGTGTAAAAAATCCGGACAGATTAAGCACGAGCAGTTGGAACAACTCCGAATTGAAACCATGAAGCGCAAAAAAGTTTCGCATGCCGTGGGCTGTCCGGCGTGTCTTGGTTCTGGCTACAAAGGTCGTACGGGCATTTACGAAATTATGCCTATGACTCCAGAACTGACCGCTGCTATTCTCGCTAACAAGAGCGAGAGTGAATTGGTGGAGATCATGCGCTCGAGCGGCTTTGGCAGTTTGCTTGATGCTGCCGTTGAAAAAATGGTGCAGGGAATTACGTCACCCGAGGAAATTTTGGACTCGCTGGCGCTGGATGAGTAGGGATTGTTGATGGAGTAGAATTAAGTTCAACACTCTTTTCCGGGAGGGAAGAATATTATGGCGCAAGATAATAATTCGAAGGATGCACTGCGTGATTCCATGCGCAGTAAAATACACGCCGAGGCGGGAGGAATGGAATCTCCCAGCGGTGGCGCTTCGGAAGACAGCAGCGGCTTGAAGCGTGAGATCGTATTTGGCAACCCCGGTTTGGCGCAGATGACTGCGTTCTGCCGTCAACTTGCCACCCTAGTGGATGTGGGCATTCCGCTTCTCCAATCGCTCAAGACGCTTTCGCAACGCGTTGAGCACCCGAAACTTAAAGTAGCGGTGGGTGATGTGGCGCGCCACGTGGAAGAAGGCAATTCCTTCTCCCAAGCACTGGCCAAGCGTCCTGACATTTTCTCTGCGCTTATTGTCAACGTTTGTCGTATTGGCGAAACCGGCGGTATTCTGGAAGAGTCGTTGAAATACTTGGCAGAGATTATGGAACGGCGTTATGAACTGCGCCGCCGCATCCAGTCTGCCATTGCCTACCCCGTTGCTGCGCTGATTGTTTGCGGTCTGGTTATTCTGGTCATTCTGGGTTTTGCCATTCCTACTTTTGCCAAGGTTTATGAAAGCGCCGGCGTGATCAATGATCTACCGGGCATTACAAAGACAGTCATGGCCCTCGGCGCATTTGTCAGCCATTTCTGGTGGCTCATCCTAATCGTGGTTTTTGGCGGTTGGTTTGTTTTGCGTCAGTCGATCCGCTCCAGCACCGATCTGCAAAAACTTTGGGATGCCGTTGTGTTGAAGTTGCCACTGGTCTCGTCGCTTGCTATCAAGATCAACGTGACCCGCACTGCTCGCACCCTCAGCAACCTGTTGCATGCGGGTATACCGCTCTTGGAAGCCCTGATCATCACCGCGGAAACTTCTGATAACAAAGTCGTCGCCGACATGATTCAAAAAGTCCATGACCACATTGAGCAGGGTGGACGCATCGACAAGCCGTTCCGCGAAGCCAATATTTTCCCGGCGCTTGTGGTGGACATGATTGCAATTGGTGAGGAAGCCAATCGGCTCGATATGATGTTCAGCAAAATTGCGGAAACCTACGACAGCGATGTGAACAACAGCATTCGCACGCTCAACGCTATTTTGGAACCGGCGCTAATCATCGTCATGGGTTCAATTGTCTTGGTTTTGGCACTGGCTGTTCTGCTGCCCTACTGGAAATTGGGCAAAGCCATTGGTGGCGGGGCAGACTAAGCAGCAACTATTGCTTGATCTTAAAAATCGAGTTCGCGGGTTTTTCATTGCAAAAGCCCGCGAACTTTTTTATATTCAAAGTATAGACCTTGGTACCATTCTGAAAGATTGTAGGTACGGTAAATTATGGACATGTATGAATCCTTGCTAGGCCCCGAAACGTTGGAGCAAATCCAGACAATCCGCGTCTTGTTGCCGGAATATGCGGGTCTGGCGGAGCCGCAGGATCGAAAAAATAGTGACGAAATTGTTCGTGCATATTTATCGCGCCTGCTGGGTCTGCTCAATGCACACCTGGCATCGCTCCGGGCATATTTCCGCGCCCGGGGCCAGGATCAACTGTTTGGGAGAACAGATCAGGTTTCGGAAGTTGCGGAAATGTTCTCTGACAAAGTGAAAACGGTGCCGTACGCCTATTCGCCCTTTTTCACCATCCCGCGTTTGCCACTGGATCAGCAGGAAAAAATTATTGACGATGATTACACCTTGTTAAGTCTGGCGGATAAGACAGAAACAATTTTGCTACCCACCCTGGACAAATATTCCGATTTTCAGGGTATATTGGATGCCATTGCTGAGGGTGTTGCTACCTTGGATTCCTATTTTGAGCAACGCATCAATCACATCATGGAATTTCATTAGAGCATTTTCATATTGAACTGCCGCATTTGCATTTTGCTGCTGTAGGTCATCCTGCAGGGATGGACTACCACTGACACGGCATTTCAATATGAAAATGTTCTAGTGTCATGTCAACCATCAACTGTCGCGTATAACATGGTTTGTCTTTAGCCCCAAGGGGGCGTTATGAGATAGCCCAGGGTAAGCGAAGCGCAACCCTGGGTAAACCACCAAAATTAAACAAGCCCTGTAAGGGCGAAACCCGCACCTCC
>DNPO01000332.1 GCA_003501375.1 Candidatus Sumerlaeota bacterium
CAAAATCATCTTGCCCTCGAAAATCTCATTGACACACCCCCCCGCCTGCCTCAAACTAATGTTGATTTTGGGCGACCTCTTGCGCCCGAACTGGTTCCTCTAAAACCCGGGAAAGTGTTACGTTTTTACCATGCCCCCTAAACCTAAATCTCAGCAATCGGCCAAAAAATCGGCCACCCCCACCCTATCCTCTGCACGTTCAACCTCCGCAGCGATCAAGTCGGTCGTTGCGCCGTCGCCGCCGGTGGAAACAGCCCCCTTCCAAGGTTATTACGACAGCCTGCTGAAATTTGCCACAATTCGTCGCATCCTCCTATCGGCCGGCATTATGGCCATATTCCTCTGCGTGGCAGCACTGGTGATCCACCACAAAAGTATCGCTGATCTCCGAGCCATGCGCGCGCAATCCATAGGCAACTGGTCCAGCGCAATCCGCAATTTCCAATCCGCTTATGGCGCGGAACCTCAAGCCCCCGAAGCGAACATTACGTTGGCCACTTGCTATGTGGAAGAGGGCAAGCCCGCAGAAGCGCTCAAGCGCTTGGACGCCATCCCGGTCACGGATAATGTATTGAGCAACGCTCCTCTGGCCACCCTTTACTACACCGCGCGGGGGCGCGCTCGGATAGCCACGGGTACCACGGAGACGGGGCTGGCGGATTTAAATTCGGCCTTGAAGATCAATCCAGACGCCAGTTCTGCCAATGCGGCAATGGGACGCTATTTCCTCGACAAAAAGTCCCCCGTGCAAGCGGCCCCCTTTGTGGAAAAGTTAACGCAAAATCCCAAGTACGACGCACTTCTTAAGGAATATCGCACGCAATTTAAGCAAGCGGTGGAAGAAGTACCCGCTGCGCAGTTGCAGGACGTTCCGGCCAAAGCAAAGCCCTAAGCAATTGATAAAATAGAACACGGATAAACAGGATGGACTGGATTTTTATTTTATCCCGTCCATCCTGTTCATTCATGTTTAAAGTTTTTGAAGTTTCCTCCACAGGCGCACTGGAAAGGGTTTCCCCTCTTGTTTCTTGAACTATTGATGGTGCTCTTTGCCCAGTTGACGATGACGCTCGGCCGCACCGGAGCAAAGTTTGTCATGCTCTTTGGCTTTATCTTCATTGCCTTGGGCCTCATCCTTTTCATCAATTGGGCGTTTGAATACCTGTTCGACATTCGAATTGCGCAAGGCACCATTCTGCGTCGCCGTCAGCAATACGCCGATGCGATTACGAATAAAGCGGCGAAACGAAAGATAGAATTGTACGGGGAACTCCCTCGCAAAGCCACAAAGTTGGACGTGGCTGGCTTGGAACGCTGGTGCGCTGGATCACCTCAGGACTGGGCAGCACTCTATAAACTTTCCGAGTTGTACGAGGCCGCGGGCGATTTGAAAAACTTTGTCCGGTGCCGCGAGAAGGTATTGAAGGAAATGCCCCGCAAAGGCACTGGTGCCGAAATGGCAACAGAGTGGCATCGCGTGGCCGACGTGTACCTAGAGTTGAAGGATATGGAAGGCGCACGCCTGGGGCTGGAATACTTTGCAAATCAATTTTCGCAAACGCCCGAAGCAGGCTTGGCCCGCCAGCGCATCGCCCGCATGACCGGCAACGCCCCTGCCCCCCCGGTGATCACCGGGGTCAATACCAATCCGTTTATCCAACCAGAAGACCACCTTGCGGCGCCACGGTCTCGCAAGCGCTTGCCACCCGAAATCTAAAAAATTTCATCCGTCCCTCTTTTCCCCTGTATCCATTCCACCCCGCTGTTCTCAACCCCTTCCCCTATGAATCCCTTGGTTATCATTTACACAGACGGCGGCTGCTCGCCCAATCCCGGACTTGGCGGTTGGGGCGCGGTACTGATCTCCCCCGCACACAATACCCGCAAAGAACTCTGCGGCAGCGAGCCTGATACCACCAACAATCGCATGGAAATTCTGGCGGCCATTATGGCGCTACGCGAGTTAAAAAAACCCTGCCAAGTCGAACTCTACACCGATTCGCAATACTTGAAAAAGGCCTTTACCGACGGCTGGCTCAATAAGTGGCAACGCAACGGTTGGCAAACCTCTAATAAAAAACCCGTGGTCAATCAAGACCTGTGGGAAGAATTGCTACGCCTCACGGCACAACACGCCATTGAATGGAAATGGGTCAAGGGACACGCCAGCACGGTGGAAAATAATCGGTGCGATCAATTGGTACAACGCGCCCGCGATACCTATCGCGAAGAAGCCTTGCGCAAAAGAATCGCCCTCTGATCTCAAAAACAATGTAAACATACACAACCAGGGGGGCACCGCTTAATGCACATGCTCCCCGGTCGTGGCAATCGACAGCGCGGCGTGCTTGACCCCTTTGACGCTTTGAATGCAATGGGCCAAGTCTTGTATTTGGCTCGCTTTTCCGCGTGCAATCAAGGTTTCCAGACAGTTGTGATGATCCAAATGCACATGCGTGGACACAATAATGTTGCCGGGATAATCGTGCTGCAATTCCACCAGGCGTTCTGCTAATCCACGCACATGGTGATCAAAAACAAAAGTGATTGTGGCAACCACCTCGCTGTCAGCATCCTGCGATTCCAACGAGACCAGTTCCCGCCGAATCAAATCGCGAATAGCCTCGGAGCGGTTGGTATAACGTCGTTTTCGGATGGCCTCGTCGAATTGCGCCAGAAGTTGGGGCTCCAGTGAAACGCCAAAACGGGTGAGTTTTTCCTCCATACTGAGCGCTCCGTTCACTTTCTTCCTGGTAAAAAAATCGCGCCCGATCAGCACCGGGCGCGAATGTTCTTCAGGGGAACTGCTGTTTTGTTGATGGAACGCGCCCAAAAGATGAGGACGACTTGCCGACGTGGTTTGCGAAAAAGCCCTGAATCTTTTTTTTCGCAAGCCACCCCGGCTTTAACCGATTCCGTTGTTACTTGGCGGCGGCTTTCTTGGCCACTTTTTTCACAGCCTTCTTGACGGCGGCTTTCTTGGCCACCTTCTTGACGGCCTTTTTCACTGCGGCTTTTTTCACCACTTTTTTTACGGCGACTTTTTTGACAACGGCCTTCTTCGCTACCTTCTTGACAGCCACCTTTTTGACAGCGGCCTTCTTTACCACTTTTTTTACCGCAGCCTTCTTTGCAACTTTCTTGACGGCCTTTTTAACAGCGGCTTTCTTCACAACTTCTTTAGCCATGATTAAGTTCGCTCCTTTCCCTTTGCGTTCAGCAGTATGTTCACACCCTCGACTGGTTTAAGGTTTTTGAGCTGGGCGCAGTCGGTCTTAATTCCCTCTGCCACTCTTCCCCTGAAGAAGAAACCCAACTTAAAAACTCTTGAAGCATCATGTGCTGCAATGCCGAATGTATTTTTCGCGAATGTGTGAGGTGTTTGTCAAGATGAAAAGCAAAGTTGAAGAAATATTTTTCTCTCTCGTGCGCTTTTCCTGACAAACAGACGTTCCATCAACGCTCTTTTCTGAGTAAAACATCACAGCAAAAAACATTTTTCTGAGTCCAAGATCAACAAAACGGATTGGGCAGCACACTTAAAATACCCAATGTTTATCGATATATTACCGTACCAGCCTTTTGTGGATATCGCTTAGTTGTCAGTAATCAAGGCTTCCTGCGGAACACATCAACACGCATATTCCCCGGCATGCTTGCATTGCTCACGAATTCAAAAATCCCAGCGTGTTCTTGTCGCATATTTTTGGAATACACCGCGGCCTTGCTACCCTCTCCAATAAAAAGAATCGCCTTGTGTCCCGACGTTGTATTTTGCCGAATAAATTCTACAAACTCAGTTTGAGTCATTTTTTTTCCGGGCGTCATAACCCCCTTCATGGGACTCAGATGATAGAACTCAAAAAGGGTTTCCGTCCCTCCGGGAGAAAAGACCACATCGCCCTCCTCATACACCTGCTGGGCATAACGGGCGCTTTCGCGCAGTCCCGGCCCTCGCCAATGAACTTGCACATACCATGCGCCACAAAGAGCCAATAACAAGACACCCCGGAGTGTCCATACTGCCCACTGCCAGCGGCCGCGGAGCGAAATCCAAAAGCCATACGCCAAAATCATGAGCAGCGCCGGTTGCGCCATGAAGAAATAGCGTGGCGCAAGCGCGTCCACTTCCTTATGAATACCGGCCAAAACCAGCAATAGCCCGGGCAGTACCATCCACAAGACTAAAGAGCGCCAAAAATAACGATCCGACACGGTTTGCGACGGACTTTCTGCTTTCAACATTTTGCGACGTAAAAAGGCACCCATAAGTAGGGCTGTTGTGCCAACGTCAGCAAGAAATCCCACCACAGACCTAAATTTTCCAGAAACCCGGTTGTCGTCAAAAGTGGAAAAAGAGGTGGTGGCAAGCGCCGACCAGCGGCGCAGCAGAACAGAGGGGTCCGGCCAGGCAAATTGAAATGCCTTTCCCCCCTGAGTGGAATGCACTTTCATCCCGTGAAAAAGCGGAATCGTAATCAACACAAGCGCAGCAATCAGCCCGGCTCCCAACCAGAGCCAGCGCTTGCGATTTTCCCTGTCACGCATCAACACCATGCCCAAGTGTGGCACCAACATGCAGGCGGTCAAGCGATGAATGTTGTACCCCAGCAGCAGAACGACCGCGTAACCCACCAAATAGCGCCGCTGCGGCCTTTCCTCGTCCAACAGCAGCAGGTAGGTGGACAAGGCTGCTGCGAGCACGACAAAGGCGTACATGCGAGCATCACGACTGGCCCAGAAAAAATAGGGATTCGCCAAAAGAAAAAACGTCGCGGTGAAAAACACGCGGTTGTCTTTCAGATAGCGCCGCGCTATGAGAAAAAAGGTAAAGAATGCAGCAGTGCCCGCCAG
>DNPO01000045.1:0-1166 GCA_003501375.1 Candidatus Sumerlaeota bacterium
TTTGTGACTTTGAAACTGTCCTGGCTGAAAAGCACTTCGGATATAAAAAATCACCCACAAGGGAACGGGCAAACGGAAAACAAAAATCGGCCTCTGGGTTTAGCGCTTGGTCAGATTGCTCTGCTCCGTACGCCAACCCAAAGGCCGATTTGAATACTACCCCAACCAACTACGCCTGATTAGTTCTTGTCCGCATCCGTTTTCACATCATCGTAGAAGTAATCCGGCATGTGCCACTTGGTATCAATCTTATCATAATGTGCTTTCTGCTCGGGCGTTACGATCACATCATCCAAAACACGCGGTGTTACGAATACAAACAATTCGGTTTTGCTAACCGCATTGGTCTTGCTCTTGAATAACCACCCCAGCACAGGCACCTGATGCAACCACGGAACTCCAGCCGTCGTATCAGTCAGGTCCATTGCGCGCAGTCCGCCCATGACGATGGTATCACCCGAATTGGCGATCACTTGCCCCTGAACTTGGCGTTTATCAACAACTGGCACTTCATTGCCCTCGCTGGTCTCAACCACACCCGTTTTAATTGACTGAGTGACTCCAATTGCCATATGGACATTTTTTGTATTAGTCACAGTCGGAAGCACCCCAATATCAACACCCGCATCCTTAAAATTTACAACCTCACTGACAGTATCACCCGATGTTGTGCTTGTGATATACGGAATTTGCTTAACAAAAGAAACCGCTGCCGCTTGCTTGTTCAGAGTCACTACCCTGGGATTCGCAAGAGTAGTAAGCATATTACGCTCTTCGTATGCTTGCAACGTACCTGCGAGGTCATAGGCCTGACCAAAAACCGTTATATTTTTTGTAATCGCCCCGGTCGCCAAACCGCTAGTCCCGGTCTGACTATTTAGTAAAGAAACATCAGCGGTTGTGGCACCTTTCTTCGTTAACTTCAAAGTCGATCCCAACTCGCGTGAAGCATTTTCGTTCATTTCCACCAAACGCGCCTCAATCTGCACCTGCTGTTGAGGAATATCCAGTTCCTTGATCATTTTGACCATCTCATCCATAATAATCGGTGGAGCAGTCAAGACTAATGAATTCTTGTAGGTTGGAGAAAAACCACCTAACACAGTCTCTTCCAGCCCTTGCAGTTTTGTTTTGACCTGCTTGTCACCATCTTTGCCACCAGTGTC
>DNPO01000045.1:1512-9586 GCA_003501375.1 Candidatus Sumerlaeota bacterium
GTTGAGCCGGGGATAAACACTTTTGTCAGCACTGACATCATGTCGTCCGCGTCCATCCAGTTGATCTCCACGATGCGCGTAACGGCCTGTTGCGGTTTATTTGCTGGCACGTCCAACTGATAAACCATGTCCTTCATTTTTGCCAGAAGAGCGGGCGGAGCGATCAAGAGCAACGAGTTCGATTCCAAGTGGTACGAAATACCCACCAGATTCTTGGTGCTTTGCACTTGTTGGGAAGCTTGGCCCCCCTGAGTTGCCGCAGCAATCCCTTGCTGCACTTGTTGCGCGACACTCGCTCCCTGGTTTTGCTGCTTGTTCTCTGTAACCTGGGTCTTCATCTCATCCGCTTTGAAGACGGTCTCCAGCATTTTAGCGGCACGCGGAGCATACAGGTATTTGAGCGGGACGACTTCCGAAATGGTTTCTAAAGCAGACTCTCCTGCTGATGTGGACGGCAACACCCGCAGGATATTATCCGCAGGACGAACGACGTAGGTGAGTTGCCGCGTTGAGAGAATGTTTTCTAATGCAGCGCCGAGTTTGACGTTTTCTAACTTGAGCGTCACCTTGCTCCCCACAACCACCTTGGGGTCAAAAACGACGTTCAAGTGGGCCTTTTCGGCAATCATACGGATAACCTCTTGGAGTTCAACATCACGAAATTCCATCGTAACGTTGATCGTTTCCAATTTGGAACCGGTAGACTGACGCGCAGCAGACTCGACCGAGGTCAGTTGGGCATCGGCACCCCCAGGAAGTGACGCAGCCTGATTACCCGCAGGTGCTTGCGCACCCACCGGGCAGACCGACGCGGCGAGGAGGAGTGTGACAACCAGAGTGCCGAAACGGCTCGCGATTTTACGCGAACGTTTGGCCTGCTGGCGGGTTGGAACGGGCATTTCGCTAGTGCGAAATTGGAAGGCGGGAGTAAGTCTCATGGAAACTGTCACTCTCCTTTGCGAAGGTTGACAACATACGTTTGTTCAAGGATTTGAAAATATACCTTGTCTTCTTCTATCTTCTTCACGGTAACGTCCACGGGCTGGTTGGGAACCAACTGGCCTTGATGCAAAGTGAACGAACCAATTAAACAAACCGGATCATTGGCGCTGTAGACAACGCCGGAGACGTTGTCGCGCACCCACTGGGGCAATTCAACTGAGGCGGGAACAACGCCTGCACCAAAACCTATTTTTGTGACATCCACCCGCAAAGAACGCAAACCAGCCATGACTTTCTCACGCAGAGGGTCTAACCCCTTGATGCTGGAAACCCACGGGTCCACAGTGGTATTCAGCAAGCGATAAGCCATGATATAAGCCTTTTTGGCTCGCTCGGTATCACCCGACTTCACCGATTCCTCGGCAATTGCCAGATACTCATCCAGCATGATTTTCAAGCGAGACCACGGAACCAGCATTGGGTCGGGCTTGCCTTTGGCGTCGTACTTGAACTCCACACCCTTTTCAAGATTGCCCATTGTTTCGCGGGCATAGGCCAACGGGTTAATGCCCGTCGTCTCGCCGATTTCCGAGTTATTACCCTTGGGAAGCAGCGGTTGCTCAATAGCAACGCTGGCGGAATCGGTTGAGGGATTTTGTTCCAGACTATTGGGAGACACTTTCTTAGCGGCCCCCTGAATGGCTCCCGAGACATCAGCGGCACAGACAACACCAGACGCCAACGCGAGGCACAGCGTAAATCCCCACTGTCTTCCGCCTCTGCACAATCCCCGGAGAACGCTATACTTTTGCGCGTGTTTCATGTTCGGCGCTCCTTTGATTCCCATTCTTATTTCTTCTTCCGAGCCGTCTTGGCAATGGGGTCATTCTTCAACATAAACGTACTAACCCCCACTTCAATCGGGTGAAAACTGGGGTGAGCGGGATCGTTTGTCAACTTAAGCGTTTTGAGACGCATGAAACGATCTGGATTCTGCTCCACCATGCTAAGGAAGGTACCAAAGTCATGGAAACGGCCCGTTGCTTTGATGGAATATGGTATCTCGGCAAACCGATCGTATTCCTGTACCGGCTCTGGGTTCAAGCGCTGCGTCAGAATGCCAGTCAATCCGAGAATGTCGCGCAAGGCGATGAGAAATTCTTCTGGATGACGGGATTGGGGAAGGACTTTGGAAACACGAGCAATCATGCTTTCCAATTCTGCATATTCGTGCTCTGTCATTTTTTCGAATTCAGCAATAGTCTGAAGTTCGGCATTTACTTCCGTTGTTTTTGCTTCTAATTCAGCCTTTGCCTTCACCAAATTTTCCACGTCAACCTGGCCAACAAAATGCCAGTAGGCAAACATCCCAGCAAGGCCAAGGATGCCCAGGAATGCAATCATGGTGAGTGTTCTTTTTTGTTCTGGATTCAGAGGCATGGCGGGATCGACCCTCCTCTCTCTCTGTTCTCGAAATCTTTATTTTTTAGGTGCTTCAACTACTGGTTGCACTGCTTTTGCCGGCGCGGGGGCTGCTGGAGTAGCCTTTGGGGTTGCCTGCTTCCCTGGCTTTTCCGCCGTCAGGGTAAACTCGAACGCCCAGACAGGGACTCCATCCACCTCTGTTTCCTGCATTGTGCCAGTGTTCAGATCGATCTTGTTAGGATCATCTTTCATTTTCTCGAAGAAATCACGGAAGTAGCGTTTCTCGCCAGCCGGATTCACGAGTCCGTAGGTGTTCATTGCCTGCTGGAACTCGATGGTCTTGCCAATGCGATCACTCCCATCCTTGCGCAACATGGTGATCGCGCGGACAATCATGGTTTGGGTAATTTGGGGCTTTTCAATCGGTTTCGGCTCATCCCCCAACTCGTCCAGTTTCTTGTCTTTTTCCTTGGCACTTAGCGTAGCGCTCTTGTCGATGCGGCCCTTTGCTTCCGCAAATTGCTCACGTGCTCTTTTGGAAGCATCAGTTTCTACCATGTTGACTTTTTCATCAACCTGTACGCCAGTGATGTAAACCCCATCCGGAACCAGATGAGAAAGCATGTTCAACTTTTCCGACCAGAAAATGCGCTTTTCCGGCTTGAGTTCATCCAAGATTTCCCGCTGGTTCATCATTAGATTATACTTGGCCATTTTGGGGCCGTATTCGATACTTTTCTTTTCCAGTGCCTTTTTTTGCTTGTCGTACTTTACCCTAACCACTTCCTTTTCCTGCTCGGCCTTGGCAAGGCTCGTGTAAATTCCCACATAGGCGGCAAGAAACCAGGAAACCAGCAAAACTCCGCCCGCAACAGCGATGAGGATATTGCCAGAAACGGGCACCGCCTCGCCTCCTGCGCCGGATGCTGATGAAGTGCGTTTGGTGTGTTTGCCCTGAAGTTCGGGTGGAAGGAGGTTGATCTTAATCATGGCTCAGTCGACCACCTTTCTCAAAGCAAGTCCCACGACAACACTCAACATATATTTGTTGTCGCGCAAAAACTGCGGATCCACATCGCCCCCGGTAACCGGAATGCGACGCAGTGGGTCGATAATTTCGACCGGCAGTTTGAGTTCCCTTTGCATATAGACATCCAAACCCTTTAAACTGGCAGAACCACCGCCCAAGACCAAGCGCTTTACCGAGTTGCCACGCGCATTGCCTTCGTAGAACTGGATGGAACGCCGTATTTCACCGACTAAGTTGTTCAGCGTACTCTGAATGGCGCGATCTGCCTGCACTTCGCGGGATGGCGCACCAGGGTTTCCGCCGGTCATGGCTTCGACCGTTGCGCGGATGGTATCGAGCACATTGCCACCGTCTGCACCAGAGGCTGCTCCGGAATCGCCCTCACCTGTGGTCTTGGGCGCACCGCGCTCCAACTTCAGAGTTTCCGCCTCGGAGAACGAAACCTCAAGGCGTTGCTGAATGGCTGCGGTGATGGTGTTACCGCCGATGGATATATCGCGCGAAAACTTGGGGTTCCCGGCAGCGTGTACCGCAATGCCCGTGATGTCGCCACCGATATTGACCAAGGCGGCCACGTCATCTGGGCCGGTTTCGTAATTCATCTCAAAACAATTCAGAAACGCGAAAGACTCCGTGTCAATGATCTCGGGAGTTAATCCCGCTTCTTGGAGCAAGCGGATATGATCGTTGATGAGGTCCTTGCGGGCGCACACCAACAACACGTCCATGCGACGGATATCGCCCTCAACTGAGCGGCCAATAACGGAGAAGTCGATATTGACATCTTCCACTCGGAAGGGGATATATTCCTCGGCCTGAAACTGAATCGAATTTTTTAGTTCCGCTTCCGTCATTTCCGGGAGTTGAATGTAACGGATAATGACAGATTCACCCGCCACTGCGCTGACAGCGGACGTGGCGGTGATTTTCGCGTTGGTTAGAGCCTGGCGGATCGCTCGGATAATCGCCTGACGCTGCTCATCCGGACGCGCAGGTTTCTCGCCGTTGGGATAAATGTCCGCAATGCCACACTTATCCAACTCGATTTTCTTGCCTTTTTTCACCAGTTGCACGGCCTTGACTACACGTGAACCAATGTCCAGACCAATGGTTTGGCGGGAAAAGAACCCCATGGGTATTTTCCTCCTTTGGGTTGCTCACCCAGTTTTGCCCCTTCACTGCTTCGCGGCGGCTGCCCGCGTT
Source organism: Candidatus Sumerlaeota bacterium (assembly GCA_003501375.1). Taxonomy (GTDB): domain Bacteria; phylum Sumerlaeota; class Sumerlaeia; order UBA8349; family UBA8349; genus UBA8349. Next base: position 6,113 of record DNPO01000045.1, read on the forward strand.
TCCACGTTCCCACATTTTTTAGGACTTGATGCTGATTTACAAATCAGCGCGGGAAAGAGACAGGTCTTCCCTTCGCCAAAATACCGAATTTGCACCCTGGTAATTCAACGCAAAACAAGATTTTTGCATTAAACCGAAATCCCAACACCGCGCCCAAGAGTATTTCTGACACAGTGACCCTGTGGAAAGCAAGCGAAAAAAATCATTTTGTTAGATTTTCCGCAAACACCCGAAAAATTCCCATACGCCACTCAACAGGAAAAACAATGTCTTAAAAGTCGATTTCACATAGTAAAATCAGCACAAATTGAGGCTCAGTCATATAACATATCCCTCATTTCCTTGTTTTTGAGCAGGAGGTTGGCTTGGAGGCAAATGTTTAAATTTCTCGTTGGATAGGCAGCGGTAAGTTCCGCAAAAACGCATGCGATTCAAATTTTTGCATTGCGCTGTAAATCATTTCCTCGAATACTTTCGTTAGCAGTATGGGAAGCATCCTTCTTAAGGATGCTCCTTTTTTACCTTCGTATGAAGTCCTGATCTTTTGCTTGCGACTCTGCTGGGCCAGGTTCTCTGTGGTTAAAAATGAGATTGTAAAATCAACGTTACAGAACCGAAACCGCTTGACAGCAAACGCATTTCTTGGTTAGTTAGAACTTAGGAAGATGCACGAATCTCACAGTTTTGCATCTGTACAAATCCAGTGTTGTTTCCGAGTTATGCAACCGTCCTTTGCGGATAACCTATCCCCAGCGTTCAAGCGCCTTATCCGAACTGTCGCACGCCGGATCAATATCGCCACGTGGTTGAATTGTGCGCTCTTTCCCCTGACAATGGCGCTTGCTTTGTTCGTTCTCGCGCTGATCGCGGCCAAACTCTTTGCCGCATCCCTTATTCCTTGGACACCGCTCCTCTTGCTGGGCATTCCGATGGCGTGGTTTTACGCGCATTGGAGGTGCCGCCGCGAGGAGCGTTATTTTAGCACGGACAACGTTATTGAAACGATTGACCATCTCTATCGCGATGATGGTTCGGTGATTGCTGCCGTGCAATCGCCCGAACTTTTTCCGCAGGATACTTTGTTGCGCGAAGCGGTGGGTGAGGTTTTGCCGCATATTCCGCGCATCCAGACGCGCTACTATTTTAATCGCGCTTTGCCGTTGTTGCTGGCGGTTGCACTTGCCGCGTTGCTCCCGGTGCGCAAAGTTGCCCCCCCTCCGCAGAGTCAGGAAATTCTCGCTTCCATCACCCAGCCCCTGGCGGACAAGATCAAGGAACTGGAGCAAATTTTGCCGGAGAAAGAACTCCAAGACCTGAAGCAGGAGTTGGAGAATTTGCGCAAGAGTGAGGAAGGTATTTCGACCGAAAAATGGGAAGCGGTCGAGGAGATGGAAAAACGCATGGACGCTGCGGAGGCCAAGGCGCAACAATCCCTCAGCGCGAGTGCTGAGGCTATTAACAAACTGTCGGAGCAGGCAAACGCCGCGGGCAATATTGAAGGCGCATCACCCGCTCCCACCGGGGGCGCAAGCGAAGCATTGAAGGATTTGAAGGCGGCGCTGAATGCAAATCAAAACCTGTCGCCGGAAATGAAGAAGGAATTGCAGGACATTGCGGGAAAAATGAGTGCAGGGGAGTCGTCGGAAGAGTTGCGCAAACGGCTTGAGGAACTTCAGCAGAAAATGGGGAAGAATGGACAAGGCGGTGGAAGCAACCCTCCCAATGGCGATGGCCCTGGCAAAGGGGGCATTGATCGTGGACGCGGCGATGCGGCGCTTACTTTTGAAGATGAGAAGAAATTGGAAGATGCCAAGTTCAACAAGAATGAGTTGAAGAACAATTTTTTTACGCCGGATGATCTGGTAGACTTGGGCATCACGCCGATCAAGCCCGATCCAAAACCGGGTGAGTTCAGCCCCGCTGTGGCCAAGCAATTTCAGAATCAGGAAGGGGTGCAGGTGAATCGCACGCGCATCTCGCCCTCGCAGAAAGATGTGGTGGCAAAGTACTTCTCGAACCCAATGGATGAAAAAAAATAAACCCCAAAGACTATCCACAGATTAACTGCTTTACAAATCTGTGTAATCTGTGAAATCTGTGGATAAATGGTGTTAGGTTTTATCTTGTGATTGAAACCTAGGAAATGGACGAATCCTCGCATGGAAACCTCGCAACTCCCTGAACGCGTGAACGCAATCTCTCCGAAAATCACCCACCTGATCGATCTGCTCGGCGAGGTGTTGCTGGGCAATCGCGAACTGCTGGAAAATCTGGTGACTGGCGTGCTCGCGGGTGGACACGTCCTGCTCGAAGGCATGCCCGGTCTGGGTAAAACGGAATTGGTTAAGGGCCTCGCGCATCTGTGCAGCATCCAGTTCAGCCGCGTGCAGTTCACTCCGGACCTGCTGCCCAGCGACATCACGGGGAGTTTTATTCTGGAACAGCACGAGAGTGGGCATCGTGAGTTCAACTTTCAGGAAGGCCCAGTGTTTACCAATATTTTGTTGGGCGACGAAATCAACCGCGCTTCGCCCAAAACGCAATCGGCGTTGCTCGAAGCAATGGCGGAACGCAACGTGACCGTGATGGGCGAGACACGTGCACTGCCTAAACCGTTTTTTGTTATCGCGACGCAGAACCCCATTGAGATGGAAGGTACCTACCCGCTGCCCGAGGCGCAGGTAGACCGTTTTCTCTTCAAATTGCATTTGGGCCGTCCGTCGGAAAATGTGCTGAAGGAAATTATTTGCAACCGCCCCACGGGTGCGCCACCGACGCACGAGCCGTGCATCACCGAGACGGAATTGCTCGAAGCGATTTTGCTTGCGCGGGACGTTTTCATTTCCGAGCCGGTGGCGGCGTACATTTCACGGTTGGTGGAGGCGAGCCATCCCGATAGCGCCCTCGCGCCGGAGTTGGTGAAGAAGTATGTGCGGCATGGCGGCAGTCCGCGTGCGGCCATTGCGTTAGCAGGAGCGGCGCGTGCACAGGCGGTGGTGCTCGGACGCGTGCAGGCCGGGTTCGATTCTGCGCGGCAACTTTACCCAGCAGTTATGAATCACCGTATCATTTTGGACTACGCTGCACGGATTGATGGTGTGAGCGTGAACGATGTTATGCAGGCGATTCTAACATCGGTGGATGAGTATTCCAAAGCCCTGCCCGACGGCGTGAAGTGAAGGAACACGGAGAAGACATCCCTCGCCAAGGATGTAAAATTGTTTAGGTATCCAGAAAGGTTTTATTTAGCCTGCTAAAGCAGGCTAAAAAAACAACAACAAATTTATTCCCGTTGCTGATAGCATGTTGTTAGCGTTTAAAACTAATTTGGAGAAACATAACCATGCCTCAATCTTTTCTAAATCGTTTGTTCCTATGTGTTTTTTTTATGCAGGTTCTTGTTCCAGTTGCTTTTGCGGAAGTCACCGTGAATGCTTGGCTCTATCGGGTCAATAGTGATACGGGAGAAACGCA
>DNPO01000437.1 GCA_003501375.1 Candidatus Sumerlaeota bacterium
ATTGGACTTTGAGGAGTTCCTGCACCGCCGGGTGGAGTTCGGCGAAATGTTGCTCAAGGACGCCGCGTGGCAAATGGGCGTGTCGCTGCAAGTCGTGCGCATCAAGCAGTTTTTTTTGAAAGACAGTGCGGAAGGGCTGGTGCATCAGACGCGCGGCATGCCGTCGCATCGAAAAAAAACGGCGGCGGAAAAAATGCGTGAATGCGAGAAAATAACGGTGGGGCGCGAGACGTTGCGCCAGTGGCTGATGCCGAAGGGTTGTGGGTTTGTGGCGCAAAAGAACGAATCCATCGCAGCAAGCGAAAACGTCGCGAGATGTTTGGCGAGATGCTCCAGATCGACGGCAGCGACTGGTGCCGAAAACCCGGCAGGAATGGGAGCGCCGCAGCCCCGCGCCCCCGGTATTTACCGCATGCGGTTCAAAGACAGGAGCAGCGGTTTTGCAAATGAGGTGACATTTCTAATGGGCGTTGACACTTGATTGAAAAAGACTTGACAATTTTGCACAGGTAGGGGATAAAAGTTACTTCCGCATGTCCAGCGGCGCAACTGTTTGCGCCTGTGACGGGCGGAATAATGATCTAACGCCGGAAAAACCGGCATTTCGAAAGGATGATCTACACATGCCTAATCCCCGCAGACGACGCAGCCCCTCCCTTCAGGGCAGACAACGCGCCCATAAAAACCTCGAGGCCAAGACCTTCTCCACATGCCCTAATTGCAATGCCGTGCGCAAGCCCCACTGCATTTGCCCCACTTGTGGCTACTACAAAGATCGCGCCTACGAAGTCAAGGTTACGGCCTAATCTCTGGTTTTTCAAACTCAGAAGTCTTGTGGGATCGGAAACTTCCGTTTCTGATCCTTTTGTCTTAACTTGGACTTTGGGATCAGTTTGAAAACAGGGGTTGAAGGAAGGACGTTGATCGCATGAAAATTGCTTTAGACGCCATGGGAAATGACGCCAGTGCTACGCCATTGGTAGAAGGTGCCATTCTCGCCTCTAAACGTTTCCACGATTGCGAAATACTCTTGTGTGGCAAACAGCATAGTTTAGGCCGTTTGTTGCGGTATTTTCGCTATACGGGAGATCGTCTTCACATTGTGCCATGCAGCGAAGTGGTTCACATGGGTGAAAGCCCACGGGAATCGCTCCTGAAAAAAGACTCACCCATTGCGGTGGGCGTGCGCTTGGTAAAAGAAGGTAAGGCCGACGCGGTGGTTTCCGTTGGAAACACCGGGTCTTCTCTTGCCCACTGCATGCGTTCCTGGAAGCGTTTGCCTGGTATTAAACGGCCCGGCATCGCAGTGCTCATGCCGTCGGACGTTGAGCCATATCTCGTTGTGGACATTGGCGCAAACGTGGATTGCAAACCCCAGCATCTGCTTGGTTTCGCCGTCATGGGTTCCGTTTATATGGAACACATTGTGGGGCGAAAAAAGCCGCGCATCGGGCTGCTTTCCGTCGGAGAAGAACGCTCCAAAGGCAACGCGCTCACCCTCGAAACCTTTGATCTCCTCGAAAAATCCCACCTGAATTNNTGGTAAAAGAGGGCAAGGCAGATGCGGTCGTTTCTGTTGGAAACACCGGGTCTTCCCTTGCCCATTGCATGCGTTCTTGGAAACGCTTGCCTGGCATTAAACGCCCTGGTATTGCCGTGCTCATGCCATCCGACGTCGACCCGTATCTCGTTGTAGACATTGGCGCAAACGTAGATTGCAAAGCCCAGCACCTGCTCGGTTTCGCCGTCATGGGTTCCGTTTACATGGAACACATTGTAGGGCGAAAAAAACCACGCATCGGGTTGCTTTGTGTTGGAGAAGAACGTTCCAAAGGCAACGCGCTTACTCTCGAAACCTTTGACCTCCTCGAAAAATCCCACCTGAATTTCATTGGTAACATTGAACCTTCCGACGTCCTCATGGGCAAGGTGGATATTCTTGTTTGTGATGGATTTGTGGGAAATATCTACCTGAAAACCAGCGAAGCCATTGCCAAAATGGTTATGGGCGGTCTCAAAGGCGCTATTAAAAAGAACGTCCTGAGCCTTGCGGGCGGTCTCATGGTTAAACCAGGCATGCGTGAATTCCGCAAAAAGGTGGATCACACGGAATATGGCGGAGCGCAACTGCTCGGCTTGGAGCATGTCTGCGTCATCGGGCATGGTTCTTCCAACACCAATGCGGTGATGAATGCCATTCGTGTAGCGCATGAATTCGTGGAACGTAAAACCAATGATCGCATCATTGAAGAGTTAAAATCTGTTGACATGGAAGTGCACGACGCCTAGGAAAAAGAAAGCCGTTTGTTTCGGCTTGAGGAGCAACACAAAAGTGCCATTCGGAATTCTGGGAACCGGCTCCGCTTTTCCTGACCGGATTCTTACCAACCAAGACCTTGAAAAAATAGTTGAAACCAATGATGAGTGGATACGGACCCGTACCGGCATTTGTGAACGCCGCATGGCGGAACCGGAGATTGCCACCAGCGATCTCGCGGCCCGGGCTGGAGCCAAGGCTATTGCCGAAGCCGGTCTGACGCCCGCAGATATCGATCTCGTCATTGTTGCTACCTTTACCCCCGATCACTTTACCCCTTCCACCGCTTGTTTGGTTCATGGCAAGTTGAATATTCCCAACTGTATGGCGTTTGATGTGAATGCCGCTTGCACGGGATGGATTTATGCGCTTTCTTGTGCCAATGGTCTTTTGACAACGGGCATGGCCAAAAAAGCCTTGGTGATCGGTGCTGATTGCGTAACCCGTCTCACCAATTTCAAAGATCGCACCACTTGCGTGCTCTTTGGCGATGCAGCGGGTGCTGTCGTACTCGGTGAAGTCGAGGAGGGACGCGGTATTCTGAGTCAGTTCTGCTCGGCAGATGGACGGCAGGGACAATACATTATCGTTCCTGGTGGTGGAAGTCGCAACCCCTGTTCGCACGAAGTGGTGGATAAAGACGAGCAGTTTTTGCAAATGTCGGGCAATGACGTATTCAAATTTGCCGCGACCACCCTACCCGAAGCCGTCAATATCGCAGTGGACCGCGCCGGACTTAAAATCGACGATTTGGATTGGATTATTCCGCACCAAGCCAACCTGCGCATCATCGACAATGCTGTCAAGCGGCTGCACGTTCCCCACGAAAAGTTTATCATCAACATCGACCGTTTCGGCAACACCTCTGCCGCCTCCATCGGCGTTGCGTTGGATGAGGCCGTTGGGGATGGTCGCGTCAAGCCCGGCCAGTTGATTTGCTTGGTTGCCTTTGGTGGTGGACTCACTTGGGGTGCAAACGTCATCCGCCTCTAAAATACTTCAAATGATACAATATAACATATTAAAATCCAGCGTTCTGGAGATTTGAACATGTCTCAAAAAATCGCCTTCCTCTTCCCCGGTCAAGGTTCTCAATTTACTGGGATGGGAAAAGCCCTTTACGACGCTAACGAGAAAGCCCGCGCACTTTTTGAAGAAGCCGACGCCATTCTCGGACGCTACCTTTCCAAGATGTGCTTTGAAGGCCCGGAAGATGTCCTGAAGGATACAGCCAACACGCAACCCGCTTTGTTTACCTGCTCCGCCGCTGCGGTTGAAGTGTTGCGCGAACGTGGCATCGAACCCGCCTGTTCGGCTGGTCACAGTTTGGGCGAGTACAGTGCGCTCTATGCTGCGGGCGTTGTGGACTTCGCCACGGGTCTGAAATTGGTCGCCACGCGCGGTGCCGCAATGGCCGAAGCCGCTCACAACACTCCCGGCGCTATGGCCGCAGTTATGGGCTTGGACATTGAGAAACTCGACGCTATCTGTATCCAGGCTTCCGACAATGTTTGCAAAGCCGGTGTTGCTAACGACAACTCGCCCGGGCAAATCGTCATTTCTGGCCACGCCGCTGCGATTGAAAAAGCCTGTGAACTGGCCAAAGCCGCTGGTGCCAAACGCGCCATGTTGCTGCCCGTCAGCGGTGGCTTCCACTCCCCGCTGGTTTTCTCCGCCCGTGAGATAATGGAAAAAGAACTTGCCAGCGTCACCCTAAATGCTCCACAGTGCGCGTTCGTCCCTAACTTTACCGCCAAGCCCGAAGCCGATCCGGCCAAAATCCAGGAATACCTTCTGGAGCAGATCACAGGTCGCGTCCGCTGGGTAGAAAGCGTTCAGGCAATTGCTGCGCTGGGCATGACTGTCGCCCTCGAAGTTGGCCCAGGCAAAGTGCTCGCCGGTCTGGTCAAACGCATTGCGCCTGCACTGCCGATTCACGCCGCCGGGACGCCTGAAGAAATTGAAGCCGCTCTTGCAACACTATAGACCTTAAATTAAGGCCTATACTCTCTTCCTCGAAAGGAACCCCTTCTCATGCTGAAAGGCAAAACCGCTGTTATCACCGGAGCCGGACAAGGCATCGGTAAATCTATCGCTCTCGCATTCGCCCGTCAAGGTGCCAATATCGTCGTCAGCGACGTGCAGGAAGCCACTGCCGCGCAAGCAGTTACTGAAATCGAAGCCCTCGGCGTCAAAGCCATCGCCGTTGCTTGCGACGTGCGTCAGTCCGCCCAGTGCGAAGCCCTGATCGACAAAGCCGTCGAAACCTTTGGTCAAATCGACATCCTTGTCAACAACGCAGGCGTCACCAAAGATGGCTTGATGATGCGCATGAAAGAAGAAGATTTTGACTTCGTCATCGCTATCAACCTCAAGGGTGTTTTCAATTGCAGCAAGGCCGCCATTCGCCCGATGATGAAACAGCGCTCGGGTCGCATCATCAATATTTCCTCCGTCGTTGGTCTTATGGGCAACGCCGGACAAGCCAACTACTCCGCCAGCAAGGCGGGTGTTATCGGCCTGACCAAGACCATGGCGAAGGAATTCGGTTCCCGCAATATCAACGTCAACGCGATTTGCCCGGGGTTCATCCAAACCGCCATGACCGACAAACTCACTGACGACGCCAAGAAACAACTCGTTGAAGTCATTCCCTTCAAGAAATTGGGGACGGCGGATGACGTAGCCAACACGGCGCTCTTCCTTGCTTCCGATCTTGCTTCCTACATCACGGGCGAAACCATCCGTGTCGACGGTGGCATGGCGATGTAACCCCCCGATACGAGACCTGCAAAGGGCCTATATTGTCTTTGGGTTTTTCTCCCACACATCCCCCAGAGTGGGACAGTCG
>DNPO01000412.1 GCA_003501375.1 Candidatus Sumerlaeota bacterium
CACGCCCCGTTGGGGCTGACTGCAATACCAAAACAATTTTTGACCAAGTAGTGTTAGAGCATTTTCAGTTTGAAGTGCTCTATACAACAGTGTTTTTAGAAAAGCAATTTGCAATTCATTGAATTCGAAGAGGGGTGCTTCCCGTGTCTGATAATCAATCTGCTTTTTTTGCCGCAGACTACGATGAAAAAATAGGTTCCACGATTCCAAACTATCAAGTGATTCAAAATGAGATACTTGACGTGATACACACCTTGCGGCCCGATCCAAAAAACTGGATCGAAACTGGCTGCGGTACGGGGTCCTTTGCCCTGAAAGCCAGCGCTGCGTTTCCCCGGGCTAAATTCGTTATCTCCGACCCCTCGGAAGGCATGCTGAAAATCGCGCGTTCCAAAGTGGCGGAACAGCCGCAAATTACCGTACTGGATGCGCAGGGAACGCAGGACTTTGCGCTGGAAGATGAAAGCGCGGATGTGATTACCGCGATTCTTTGTCATCACTATCTGGACCCCATGACGCGACGCAAAACTACGCTTAATTGCTTTCGGATGCTGCGTCCCGGGGGATTGTACATCACGGTGGAGAACATCAAACCAGCAACCGATCATGGGATTAGCATCGGACTGGAGCGGTGGAAAAATTTCCAGATCCGCTCAGGTAAATCTCTCGAAGAAGCCGAGGCGCATGTGAATCGTTTTGGGAAAGAGTTTTTCCCGCTGACCATTCGTGAGCACCGCAATCTATTGCAGGATGCGGGATTCAAAACGCGGGAACTTTTCTGGGCGTCGTACATGCAGGCTGCATTTTACGCGGTCAAAGACCTGTAGGCGCAATCGGTGCAGTCCCGTTCGTTCAGGGCGCAGCATGAACGGAAAATGTGAAAAAGTCCCTGTTGACGCGCTTCGGTGGACAGCAATGTTTTACCGCGCATATCTTCTCCAAACAACCGGGTTTGCATCTGCCGGGTGATGACATTGCTGTCCAGCGCCGGGAAAATCTGGAAAATATGGTGAACTTGTTTTTCCAATGCCGTGTTGCGTTCGCTCCGCGCGTGCAGCAATAGAAGCGGCAACAAGGCGTTTAATGCGATCGATGCCGCCCGCGAATCACCTACCAGTTTCATTCCGCGCGCAGCCCGCCGCGATGCAAATGTGTATCGCCATGTCCAAAAATCGTCCAGTTCCTCTACCACAAACGGCTGGATCAGGTTGCGCTGTATCCAGCGTTTTGCTTCCTTGTCTGTTGCGGTGGTAGGAAAAGTCTCCAAAACTTGTTGGAAGTGAACCGTTGGTGCTTCGTTTAGAAAGAACCGTTCCAGTAAGTAAGCAATTCCCGCCAATCGTCGCTGGGCAAAATTAACCGGGCGTACGTGGGTGAACCACTGGCGCGTTGGGGGAATAATGCGGTCGGCAAAGAGCGGCGCAACCGGATGCCACAGTATGCGCAGTCGTTCCAAATACGCGGCACTTTCCGCATCTCCACTTTCTGCATTTTCCGTCGGGGCAAGTTGCGCCACATGCAGCAGGATCGATTGGAAAAATTCAGCGGGACGCGTGCCCGAACCTGCATCAATCAGATAATCCAGCATTTCCAGAAATGGAGTGCGTTTGCTCAGTAAAAAAAACAGGCTTTTACACGCGCCGTGCCCCATTGCAGTCATGAGCGATTGGTAAAAAACCTGCAACAATGATTCTCCAGATTGCTGGCTTAAAAACCGTCGAGTCTTCTCTTCTAACCGCTCGTGTCCGGCGGCGTTCAGCATTCCACCCACAAAGTCTTCGTCCAGCGTGGTCATCAACGGTTGGCAGCGGCCAATGGCGGACGGCGTGTGGTACGGATAATCCTCTGCATGGATCGTTTGGCGGATGCTGTCGAGATCGGGAAACAAGTACTTTCCCATCGCAAAGCCTTCAATGTGCAATCCATCCGAGTTTCGTGTATCGCGTGGAACCTGCTCGGGCCAGAGATAGGCGTGCAAAATAACTTTGTTATACGTAGGGTTCAGGTGATGACGATGTTGCCGCCAGCCCGCAGCGTCAAGATGAATTTCAATATCACCAGAAATTTCTTTTCCGGAAATGCGCAGCCGCGCGTTGTTAAAATCCGGTCCTTCGCATTCGTTCCAAACGCCGGGTTGGAGGATTTCGAGGGACTTGCCAGAATCTGTTTTCAGGTTGCCATGCAGAAAAAGGGAGTCGAACCAGATGCACGGGGCGAGACGCTCGTCGGGGGAGGCGGGCAGGCGACGTGTCTGGGAGCCAGGCTCGGAAATTCGTGCTTGGGCCAATTGTCGCGCTATTTCGGTTTGGTAATAAGCAAATGGGCGGGTGTTTAGCATGAGGAACGATCCAGCAAAAAGAAAATCTACCAACGACCCATTGTAGCAAAAACGGTAAAAACAAAACATGGATAAACGAGATTCACAGGATTTTAATCTTTTCCTTTATCCTGTGAATCCTGTTTATCCATGTTGGATATCTGTCACAATACGTTGTTGCGAAGGCTTATTTCTTGTCCAGTTCGTCAGCAAACAACTGCTTGATTCTTTCCGGGTCGTAATCCGGGAACTGGTTACGAAGTTTTGTCAAAGTCTCACGCGCCTCGGTTCTCTTCTGCAACTTGATTTCGCACACACCCTTGGTGTGGTACGCACGCGGCAGGAGCGAAGAGGTCGGGAACTTGCCAATGAATGTGTTGCATGTTTCCAAGCCCTTGGCGTAATTCTCCAAATTGAAGTAGGAGTAGGCTTGACGCAACAGCACTTCCGGTGTATTGGCCGAATCCGGGTACTGCGTTAGGAATTGCTCAGTAGATTCAAGCGTTTTTCGGTAATCTTTTTTGGTGTACAAATCCGCGCTTTGGCGCAGCAATGCATCTTCCGCGGGGGTTGCAACACCTGCAGTAGCCGGCGGTTCACCCGGCATGGGGGCGGCGGCACCACCGGCACGCACTTGAGAACCGGGCGTGGCAGGAGTGGTTGCACGCAGTTCGCGCAATTGCTTTTCCAAATCCGCCTTCAGGTTTTTGACCATTTCCTGCTGAACGTTGAGTTGGTCGATAATCTCATTCAGTTTTCGCTGTTGTTCCAAAAACGCATCCGATTGCTTGCTGCTCAGTGCGTTCTGGCTGTTTTTGATGCGGTTAAGATCGCTCTGCATGGAACCGGGATCCATGACGGCGCAACCGGTGAACAACACGGGGAGGCACAAACTGGCTAACAGGGTGGCGAAACGGAAAAGCGATACGCTTGTCTTCATAGGGGGATACCTCGTTAATAAAGGATGGTGAGGAACAAGAACAAAAAGATAAGGGATAAAAACAAACACGACGCCTGTGTTTTATCCCTTATCCTCTTGAGGTTCTTATGCCTGCTTGATTAAAAAACCAGGAACTGTGCGCGACGGTTTTTTCTCCAGGCGGCTTCATTGTCGCCTGATTCCATCGGGCGGGCTGAGCCATACGAAATCGTGGTCATGCGGCTGGGTTCCACTCCGCAACGCGCGAGTTGTTCGCGAACGGCGCTGGCACGTTTCTGGCCCAAATTTACATTGTACTCGACCGAACCGCGATTGTCGCAGTGGCCTTCGATTTGAATCTGAACATTGGCATGTCCCTTGATCCACTGCGCATTGCTCTCAAGGATGCGAACGGCATCACCGGAAAGGGCATAACTGTCATATTCGAAGAAAATGGTTTTAAGGTCGGCAGAGACCTCTCCGTTGGCACCACCCAAGGGGCGGACTTCATTCAGGTTGCCAGCGGACACACGGGGTTGACCTGTGATGGGGTCAATGTCACCACCGGGAAGGGGCTGAACACCAACCGGTGCTTTGTAAGGGGCTTTTTTGCAAGACGAGCAGGCTGCGAACGAGAAAGCGAGCAGCACGATGAGGGCGAAACGGCAGAGCAGGAGCGAGGAGCGGTTGAACATGAGTAGGGTGCCTCCGTGGGCGAGAGAGTGTGTGAGATCGGGAGCGGGTGGGACCCCAATGGTCCCCGCGTACCTTCCCTACAATTAAAGGAGCGAGGGCCAATATTGTCAACAGGAAAAAAAACTATCCCATGGTGAATTTTTCCCAGACTTATCCAATCACTTCGCAACCGGACTCGGAAATATTTTTAAAATTTAAGGCGAACTCGCTCGTGGGATTCGCTTTCCGTGGAATCTGGCAGAAGCCGCGTGGCAATCTTGGTGGTGACTCCTGACAGTTTCAAAACTGCGAAATGGTTCCTTTTGTGTGCGGTGGCATGCCGTCGTATTCAAAAAACTACTTTGAAAGAATCTTGACAGCATCGTTGGTTATTGGGAAAGTTACGTGTGAAGTCGTTGCAAAATTCTCGTCGACGAACTAAGGGCCTTTCCCATGCACCTCGGACCAATTACTGCACATTTTATTTCCTGGGGCGTTTGCTACCTGGTCAACTGTCTGGTTTTGTGGCTTCTTCTCAACAAATTCAGTCACCTGGAGGAGGGAGCGCCCTTTAAAAAGTGCATGCTTGCCACGCTTTTGATGGTATTGAGTGCCATCGTGACCAGTTTTCTGTCCTTCATTCCCGTGCTGGGATTCTTGATTTTTGTCGTCGTTTGGTACAAACTCTGTACTGCTGCGCTGGAATCGCTTTTTGAAATGACTACGGGTACCGATCTGCCTGTTTTTATTTTTATCGTGGTTTACGTCCTGCTCAAACGCGCGGTATACGATTTTTTGATCGCGTAGTATCCCAACAAGGAGTATTCTGCTATGAATTCTTTTTTAAAACCTATCGTTTTATTTTCTGTGTTGTTTTGCGTTCTGTCAAACGCATGTGCTGCGGACGAAAAAATACCCAAGGACGCGCCTAAAAAACTGAAGATTGCCATGATTGCCAAAAGTTCCACCAACCTGTCTTTTCTGTTGGCGCGTCGCGGGGCCGAGGATACCGCCCGGGATTTGTCTAAAAAATACAAGATGGAAATCACCATCGACTGGCGCACACCCCCTACCGAAGACGGCCAGGTGCAAGCCGAGCGGATTACCCAATCAGTAAACGATGGGGCAGATGCGGTGATGATCTCCTGTTCGGACGCTGCCAAAGTGATCGGTGCAATTGACCAAGCGGTGGAACGCGGCATCCCGGTTATGACTTTTGACAGCGACGCCCCCGAGTCCAAACGTTTCGCCTTCTATGGTGCGGACGATGCCGAGGCCGGGCAAATGGTAATGGCCGAGACGATCAAGGCGGTCAACGGCAAGGGCAACATCGCTATTCTGGGGGGCAATCCGCACGCGCCCAACCTGCAACGGCGCATTGCCGCTGCCAAGATTGAAGCAGCCAAGCATTCGGGTATTAAGATCGTGGATGTTTTTTATTGCATGCAAACCCCGCAGGATGCTTCTGCGGAAGTCATTCGGGCTAACAATGCCAATCCGGAAATAACCGCTTGGTGCATGCCCGGCGGTTGGGCGCTTTTTACTCCAGCGCTGCTGACCCACATTGACCCGACCAAAATGAAAATTGTATCGGGCGACGGTCTGCCGCCGCAATTGATTTACCTCGAAAAAGGAATTGCCACCACGCTTGTTGCACAACCAAGTTATCAGTGGGGTAGTCTGCCGGTACAGATGATTGTGGATAAGATTGTTTTTAAAAAGAAAATTCCGGTAATCAATAAGATGGAATTGGTCAAGGTGGACAAGAGCAACCTAGGCTCTTGGGCACGGCAACTGGTGAAGTGGGGATACACCAACGAAATTCCGGAAGAATATGTCAAAATGCCGTAGTTGCTTGGGGGTGAGCGTTTACCTCGTGACGACAGCGCATAGAATTTTGTACACCACAATCGATAATTGTTTTGGATAAAGACTATACAGGCATCAGACATAAAAAATCTGGGAGTGTTAACAAGAGATAGATCAACGCATCATCCTCTTGTTTTTAGCGCCAACGGCGCGTT
>DNPO01000086.1:0-731 GCA_003501375.1 Candidatus Sumerlaeota bacterium
TGCGCGAGAAAAATTTCAATGATAAAGCACGCGCCAATCGTCCCGACCAGCGCCAGAATTCCCGCCTCCATCTTGCGCACGCCAAAGCGCTGAATCACCAAAAAAAGGAAGGTGTCCATCGCCGCCAGCGCGCACCCCCACAGCAGCGGAATACCAAAAAGCAAATTGAGGCCCAGAATGGTTCCCAGTGCTTCGGCAAGGTCAGTCGCCGCGACAGCAATTTCCGCTAACACCCAAAGCAAAAAACCGATGGGCTTGGGATATTCGCGACGGCACCCCTGCGCCAAGTCCAACCCCGTTACGATGCCAAAGCGTGCCGCCAGCGTTTGCAGCAGCAGCGCGATCAGGTTGGCAACCAGCAGCACCCACAGCAGCGTATAACCAAACTTTGCGCCCGCTTCAATATCCGTCGCCCAGTTGCCCGGGTCCATGTAACCCACACTCACCAGATAGGCCGGCCCGGCAAACGCCAGAAAGCGACGCGCAAAACCACGCCGATGCACATTGACACGTTCAGGCGTCAATTCGTTCGGAGATATGTGAGGCGTGAGGGACATGGTGGTTCTTATAACATGGTGCGGCAATTTTCTCGAAGAGAATAATGAAGCCGCTGCAAACAGCGGCACTCCACAGAGTAAGGACTACTTCGCCAATGCCGATTCCGTGTATTTATTCCCGGCGTTCCAGATCATAAATTCCTCACCGCCGTGTTCCTTGATAGCGCGAATTTG
>DNPO01000086.1:1066-4627 GCA_003501375.1 Candidatus Sumerlaeota bacterium
GGGCGGATGATGGCGGGTGTTTGGATGGCCTTGTTGCGATTCACTGCGCCACGCATGGTTGCCAATACGCATTCATAGGGGTGTGCATCTGGAATATCCAATCCGAAGGTCGTATTTGCATAATGGCTGGGGTACGCCATCGGGCAAATGTAATCCACCACGTTGCTGATGGCTTCCCAGTATTGCCCGATGCGTTCGTCGGTGGGCGAGGTGGGGATCAGACCGAACACGTCCGCGCCGACATACACCTTCAGGGGCGAAAGTTCACTGTACGCTTTTTTCAAAAAGTTCTGAATGGCTTCCGGTTTGGTCTCGTTCTGCTTGTTATGGAATTCCAACAGCGGGTCTTTCTTAACCGGGTCTGTTTCCGGGAAGCGCACATAGTCAAATTGGATTTCGTTGAAGCCCGCAGCAGCGGCTTCCTTCGCCACCGCAATGTCATAGTCCCACAAATCGCGGTCGTAAGCGCTGGACCAAAGCAATCCGTCGTCTTGTTTGTAAAAACTGCCGTCCGCCTTAAAGGTAATGCAGCGGTCGGTGTGGGCCTTGGCGTATTTGGGGTCTTTGAATGTCACGATACGCGCAATGGTGTAAATATTTTTTGCCTTCAGCTGCTGGATGAACTTGTTGATGTCCCTCACGCTCGGCAACTTGTTCGCTTCCGGTGCGTACTTTTCCGCCGCTTGGGTTTTGAACGTCATCATGCCAGCGTCTTCCTTAATGTCGATGACGAAGGCATTGATGCTGCCTTTGGCCGCAAGGTTCAACAGGCTATTCGGTTTATTTTTGTTAAGCGCTTCGGCAATGATACCCGCGGTGGAATACGAGACATAAACTCCACGCACGGGCACGCGCGGATTGCCTGGATAATCTTTAGGTTTGTTCTGCGGAGTGAAGTCTAACTTACGATAAGGTTCCGCCACCAATTCGTTGCGATTGGCCACGGTAAACTGCGCACGAACCCAACCGGTTACATCGTTCTTGCCATCGTTATATTTTACGTGCAGCCATTTTTCACCACCCGCCGTGGTTTCTTCAAAAACGTTAAGCGCTGATGGACGTGCCACCGAGGCAAATTTTGCTTCTTTGGCGTTTGCCGTCTGGCGCACATCAATAACGTTCTTGGAAACATACACCGTACCCGATGCCGGAGTGATGGCAACCGGAAGGGTTTTGGAGGTTGCGGCGTCGGATTTTTGGGATAACGTTTTAGTGGTTGCCGCATCCGTGGACGCAGCCGTTTTTTTCGCGCTGGTTGTTTTTGCCGTGGATGACTTGGCGGCAGGGGTCGAAGCGGCCTTGGTTTTTGCGGTTGTCTTTTTTGCGGACGTTTTGGGCTTGGACGTGGAATCGTCCTGAGCCAGAGCAAATGAGGTGGACAAAAGCAACGCGAGCAGCGTGGTCAGAAAGAGAGAGTGGCGAAAAGGCGTAGCCATATGGATGAGGATTCCTTACGTGGGGAGTGGAATGAAGCGCATGTTTCAAGCAAACAGGAGCCATACGCCAGCCGTTTAACCATACGCATCCGGGCAGAAACTCTCAAGTTCTTTTGTTGCCAAGCCTGCGCGGGAATGCTACCTTCGGGAGTTCCCGCAAGTGCGGGAAAAACCGCATCGTCGGAGGAATAGGATGATGAATACAAAGAGTGTTGCTCCCTGTGGTTTGCTATGCGATTTGTGTTCTGGATTTCAGAGGAATAAGAATAAATGCAACGGCTGCAATGCGGATGAGAACAAGACCTCGCATTGTTCAGCATGTAGAATCAAGCAGTGTGCCGAAAAAAAAGACGATCAGGAACTTTGTCTGAAATGTAAGAAATACCCTTGCAAGATCATAAAAAATTTAGAAAAAAGGTACGCAACAAAGTACGGAGAAAGCCTCATGCGCAATTTTGCGCAGATAGAAGAATTGGGCATCCGGGCTTTTGTCAAAAGCCAAAACGAAGAATGGAAATGTCCGACATGCGGTTCTTTGCTGTGCGTGCACAAGACAACGTGTAAGCATTGCGGTGCGATAAACGCGCGGCATCCGCTTAATGCTGATCCGGCAGATTAAATTCAGAAAATTTGGACATCACAGATGTGCCTGTGAAATGAAAAATCAAAATCATATCTGGGAAGAATTTTTATGCCCCGTCCTTTAAATGTCCTGCGCGTCATCACCTGGTTACCCGTTGGTGGCATCGAGCGCAAAATCGCCGCCGTGTTGCCACGACTGGATCGTAATCTTTTTAATCCGCGCGTGGTGTGCCTGCGTGAGCGCGGCCCACTGGCCGATGACTTGGAAGCGTCCGGCGTGCCCGTCGATGTTTGTCCCTTCAAATCGCGCCTCTCGCCCAGCGGGATATGGCGACTGGCCGGACTGATGAAGCAGCACAAAATCGACATCGTACACGCGCACATGTACCGCTCCAACACGCCAGCGACCGTTGCGGCCAAACTCGCGGGGGTGCCCGTGGTTATTGCGCATGTCCACAACGTGAACACGTGGGAGACGCGGCGGCAGTTGATGATGGATCGCTTTCTTAGCCGCTGGCGGCAAGTCATGGTGGGCGTGTCGGATCGCGTGCGGCAAGACATCGTAAACCAGTTGCATCTCCCGTCAGACAAAACCCGCACCTTGTACAATGGCGTCGATATTGAGCGCTTCCAAGACAACTCGCTTCGCGCGCCGATGCGCAAAACCTTGGGCATCGCAGATAACGAGTTGGTTATCATCAATCATGGGCGACTCGTCTCGCAGAAAAACCCGCAGGTTTTTATCCGCGTGGCGGAGGAGATTGCCAAGACCCGGCAGAACGTGCGCATACTGATCGCGGGTGACGGCGGCTTGCGCGAGGAGTTGGAAAAGATCGCGGCGCAAAAAAGCGTGGCGGACAAAATTCAATTCCTGGGGAAACGTGACGACATCCCCGAACTGTTACAGGCGGCCGATCTCTACATGATGGCGTCGTTCAAAGAAGGTTTCAGCAACGCGTTGATCGAAGCGATGGCTGCCGGACTGCCCGTGGTGGCAACCGATGTGGGGGGTAATGCCGAGGCGGTCGAACAGGGAAAGAGCGGGGTAATTGTTCCGCCACACGACGACGATGCGTTTGTGGCGGCGGTGGCGCGGCTGGTGGATAATGCAGACGAGCGGGCGCGATTATCTGAGGGCGCGCGGACGCGAGCGCAACGATTTAGTTTGAACAACATGGTCGCCGAGGTGCAGGCGCTTTATCTGGAACTGGCGCAAAAGGCCAAGTTGGCGGTATGAGAGAGCAGTGAAGATGAGCGGGTATTGTTGAGGGAACCTCTAAAAAACACAACCCGCTTTCTCTCTCTGGTTTTTTCAGTGCAGCCGCGTTTGTCCACGCAGAAGGCCATTTTTTCGTACCCGCCCCCCCCTTAAACCGCTAATAAAACATAAAAACCCCTTTGTTTTAAAGGGTTTCACGCATGTTTTGAAGTTTAGTTTTATTAGCGGTTTGTGTTTCTTTCGCACTGTTTTTTTCCAACCGATAAAAGGCTAATAACCACTCATTTACAGAATCAGAGGCGGTAATATGACTTTTGAATTCTC
>DNPO01000275.1:0-3788 GCA_003501375.1 Candidatus Sumerlaeota bacterium
CGCCGTCGGCCATGCGGATGCGTCGTGCAACAAACCGGGCGCGATCAGACCTTTGGGTACAGCGGCATCATTTCGCACCGAAACTTGGAGTGCAGGCGCTTTTGAAACGATTCGAACCAGCGCTCGAACTCTGGTTCCCAAGAACAGGAAGAGGAGAGAGGGGGCATGGGAAAAACCTGGAAAAGAGGAAATCGCCCAACATAAACCTGGATAGTTTGACACAAAACCGCAATTTGACCAAGCAGTGTTAATCGCGGCAACGGCAGTTATTTAGCACGTTTTGGCTGCGTTTTCCAGCGACGATGGAACCAGAAATATTGCTCTGGATGTTCACGAATAGCGGCTTCCAGTTGCTGTACGTGCAACTGAGTGAGGCGTTCAATTTCCGCATCTTTGGGAACCGTTTTATCCGGGTAGGCAGGCGGTTCAAAGTGAAGATGGTAAAGCCCGGAAGGTTTCCGGGTGCAGGTCAAAAAAACAATTGGGCAATTGAAGTGGTAAGCAAAAACGGCTGGGCCAGTAAAAGTAGAGGCGGGACGCTTGAAAAAGGGGACGAAAATTCCACTGTGCCGTGCATCCTGATCGGCCAGGAATCCCATTGCAACGTTTTTACGCAACACACGCATGGCAATGCGCGCGTCCTCACGGGTGGTAATAACCTTGACTCCACCACGCTGCCGCATGTTGGTTACCACAACATCTACTAAAGGGTTGTGCAAGGGTTTGGTAAAAGCATATCCGGGGATTTGCGCCAGTTGTAACCCATAGGCTACAACCAACTCCCAATTTCCAAAATGCCCCCCGATACAAATGATGGAGCGAGAACCATCGCCCAACTGCTGGAAGATTTCTCCGCCATCGGTTGACTCCACCAACCGGAGAAAATCTTCCAAAGGACGCCATATTTCCCGCGCACACTCCAAGGACATTCGCACAAAATGCCGGACACAAGCAACGGCAATCCCACTTTGCCAAGTAGCGTCCTTTTCGGGAAAAGCAATGGCAATGTTTTCCAAAATCACATCGCGCCGCACGGGGAAGAAACGATCCCATCCCCACGCGACAAAGTGTGAAAGCGGTTCGTGCAAACGAAGCGGAACCCACGCCAGCGCCAATGACAGCGCCTGAAATACGATATATTCGCCCGTTTGATTCAGTTTGCTTTTTCGAATACGTTTAAGCCAATTATTCTTCACGCCAGACAAGTCCCAACCATTATTCGGCTCCCATACCCGGACGTCCGCCACCTGCGGCACCAGCGCCACCACCGGTACCCGGAGCGCCGCCTGTAGGAGCGCCACCCGGGGCGCCACCACCAGGACGAGGGCCGACAGCGGCTGTCGCAGGTGTTGCACTGGGAGTCGGAGTCGGCTTGGTCGCGTCGTATCCTGCTGCGGCAAATGCCTTGGTAACAATCTCTTGTCGATTCAAACCGTTTTTGCTGGATTCTTCTAACATGCGTGCGTTCCAGTAGGGCTGCCATGCAACGGGTGTCGCAGCAGTGGTTGCTGGAGCGGCACCAGCCCCGGCGGCGGGACCAGCGGCAGGAGCAGCACCCAAGGCCAGAGGGATACCGGTTCCAGGATTAGCCACGCCATCGGCAGGATCGCTAATGCCTTTGATAGTCAAGGGGCTGTCCACGGTGAACAGGACACGCACTTTATCCTGACGCGAAATCAATTCAATTTTCATTTCATCTATCTGGAAAAATTCAGGACGGTTAACTATATCGCACAGGTAACGAATGGCACTCGCGTTACTTGCGACAAATTGCACCTGCACTAACGAAAGTGTAGCCTTACCCGCCGACGCGGTAGATGCAGCAGCACCCGTTGCTGCGCTTGAAAAACCACCAGCACCAGGAGGACCACCCGCACTTGGAAAACCACTAGGAGGGCCTCCCGCACCTGGAGGAGGACCACCTGCACCAGGTACAGTAGCGACCGCTGCAACAGGAGTCGGCTTGATAGATGTCTCCATCAGAACTTTGGGCGCAAAACATTTCACAAAGATAACATCTTCAACGCCATCCTTGCGAGCAAGTGGCAATAGAATGTCCAGCATGGTCAATTGCCGTTCAAAATTCCGTAGGGTGGAAAACTCCGGTAAACGAACTTCGAGCATTTCCTTGAGGAGATCAAAGGTAAAGGGTTTGTTAGCCCTCAAAAGCAATTTTTCTTTTTGTACGGATTTTTCCCAAATAAGTTTTGCCAGAAGGTAACGGTTGAAAGCGGGCAATTCCTTGCAGGTCTTATCTTGCGTATACTGGTACTGCGGGAAATTCAACCCCAATGCCTGTTGTTGTTGTTTATAGTCAGTTTTCACTCGCAACTGATCCGCCGCAGCAGCATAGGGTGACATCTGCATGCTCGCATTCCACGCGTCAAACAGTTTGCAAACCTGGCTTTCCATCTTGGACGGATCGGACTCGTAAGTTGCGTCTAACTTGGTCGGGACATTCCACCCATCCTGAGTCAATTCAAGAAAACTAAGTTTTGTGACGGCTTTATCATCCACGGCAGGCGTTGCGGCTCCCGCCAGCGTTCCCGACGAGGTCGCATCGGCGCTAAGACCCAAGGTAGCCGAGCTCAGTTTGTCGGCGTTACCAAGGCCCAAAGTGGCGGTACTCAGTTTGTTGGTATCCAGCAGGGGCGCTTCCCAAGGTTCGCCTGCCTCGAAAGCCTTCTTCATCTTGACCAAACGATCCAAGTGCGCAAGGACAATACCCTCCGCAGCAGCCTGACGCCCTTTTTGCAGGGGCGTGTAGACCTTGAAAAACTCCTCCATCTTTTTACGTACTTCCGGATCGGTTACGGACTGAGGCTCTTTTTGGTACGCCCACTGCTCCGGCGTGAGCGTAACGATGGGGTCAAAGCAAGGCATCGGTTGAACGCCAAGATCAAAAACAGCACGCCAAAAAATCTGCTCGGCACTGGTGATTGTCTTTTCGAATGCATCCACTGAATCCTTGGTGGGGAGCAAATCAGGAATGGCACTAGCGTCGCCGATTGCTTTGTTCGCATCGTTTTTGGCGAGTTCCAATCGCTTGGCCGCGCCTTCGAACGTCAGAAAATGAACTGCTGCAATGGATGCCACACCGGCGATAACGCCAAGAACGATTTTTTCACGCTTGCCTATCTTCATAGAGAAAGTCCTTTGGTTTCAATGGAACGCGAGAAATGGGCGGGTTGGGACCCACTACCTGAGGCTTATCGTATAAGTCCTTTTATCTGTTGGCAATCATTTTTTTATGTGGAGTGCGAAAAAAACAACGATAAGCGATTATCCTAGCTCCGATAATCGGCGTTAATGCGGATGTAATCTTCGGTAAAATCGCATGTCCAAACGGTAGCATCGCCCCCCCCTTTGCCCACGGACAGATCAATCTGTACCTCCGGTTCGCTCAGGGTTTTTGTCAAAGCAGCCTCGTCAAAATCAACCGGACGGCCATTTTCAAAGATGAGAAAGTCGTTAAAACGCAGGCAAAGCGCCGATGCTGAAAAAGGCACTCCAGCGCGTCCAGCCGCAGCGGTGATGCGTCCCCAGTTGGCATCGCGGCCATAAATCGCCGTCTTGACCAAGGGCGAATTCGCCACGGTCATAGCCACTTGCTTTGCGGATTTGTAAGAACGCGCACCCTGCACACGTACGGTAATCAGGTGCTTGGCACCTTCGCCATCCCGCGCAATTTCCCGGGCCAGTTCGGTCGCAATGGACAACAGATTTTCTTCAAAGACCTTCGCGTCCTTGCTGCCTTCTTTGATCTTCGAATTTTTCGCCAACCCGTT
>DNPO01000275.1:4152-16637 GCA_003501375.1 Candidatus Sumerlaeota bacterium
ATCCTTGGGGATCGCAGCATCGGTTCCGATAAACGACAGCATCGTCGCCATGTTGGGCTGGATCATCCCGGAACCTTTGGCCATTGCCGCCATTTTAACTGGCTTGCCGCCCAGAACAAACTCGCGCGTCCGCAATTTCGGATAGGTATCTGTCGTCATAATGGCGCGTGAAGCCTCTTCCCAGCCTTCGGTCTGGCACTTGGAAAAAACCTTCTCAATGCCGGCCAGTACCTTTTCAATGGGCAGTTGTCGCCCAATGATGCCAGTGGACGCCACGAAGACTTCGCGTGGGTCGCAGCCAACCTGTGCAGCCACTCCCGCAGCCATTGCTTTGGCATTGGCATAGCCTTCTGGCCCGGTACAAACATTGGCAATTTTGGAATTGACCACGATGGCGCGGTGCGTCGCGTGGCGCAGGTGCAAACGGTCTAATTTGACAGGCTCGCCCACCACGCGATTGCGGGTGAAAACACCCGCAGCCGTGCAAGGGCTATCGGAAAGGATCAGGCACAAATCCAGCGCATTATTGGTTTTTAATCCTGCAGATACGGCTCCCAGGGTAAATCCGGGGATGGCAACAGAAACGGCGTCATTCTTTTTCACGGTGTTGGTTTCTCCAAAAACAGGACGGATTCTACGTGTTGATAGTTGATTAAAACAACATTGATGAGCGTTTTGACCGGCTCGGGGTCATACTCTTCTAACTCTACATCAGTCAGGGCAAAAAAATGCTTATCCACGGGGGGATGAGTCACCAAGCGTAAGCCCAGTTGAAGAACTCCGGTTAATTTCCGTTTGCCGGTGGTCAGAATGGAAATATGCGCCTGCTCACGAGGCATTTTGTTCCGTTCATAAACCGCCAGCCCCTGTCCCGTGGAAAAGGTGTGGGTGATTTCGTACACAATTTCCGCTATATCGGGAAAAACGAGGAGCGCGGGTTTTTCTTCCTTCAAAACTTCTCCGTTCGCCTTGTATGTTACCTTCGCGTTGTGCAAAAAAATCTGGTTGGTCGGCACACCGCCCGACGTTGCATTAAACATAGTCGGAGTGTTGAGCATATCTTGCAGGCGAGGTGCCTGCGGCAGGTGAGACACGTTGATGGAACCTTCGTACTTCGCATGATGGGTTAATACGACAACGTCCATGATCGATGTACCTCCCTTGTTGTAGGTTATGCCTGAAATCGATGTGGGAAATCAACAAGTTTTGTTTGATTCCGTCTCCATTTTATGGGGTACGGGAAGAAATCCCACACTGCATTTCCCGGAGACGCACATCAAAACATTTCTTGAGGGCATGAGTCGACTATAGCATAAAACTATTTCGGTTTAAACAAAAATCATACGGTTATTATACATCTACATTGCACCTTTTTTCAGTGCCTGCACAATTTGGCTATTTTTCGTCTTGTGAATTCTGCCTATTCTGTCTAAATTTTCTGCGGGGATTTTTAGCCTCCCCAACCATCTCGTCGGGTCAAAAATTTTATGCCATCTTCCATCCTCATTGTCCGACTCAGCGCCATTGGCGACGTCATCCACACGCTCCCCGCGCTGCATGCCTTGCGTGTCGCCTTCCCGAACGCCCGCATCGGTTGGTTGGTCGAGGAACTTTCTGCAACTCTCCTGCGCGGGCACCCGGAACTGGACGATCTGTACGTCATCCCGAAAAAACGCTGGCGCAAGGCTCCGCTCAAAATGTGGTTGAATGGCGAAAAGTCCGCGTTCTATCGCGAAGTGCGCAAGGCGAAATGGGAAGTCGCCATTGATTTTCAGGGGCTGTCCAAAAGTGCACTGGCCGCGTGGTACAGCGGTGCGCCCACGCGCATCGGGTACGCGGGCGAGAACGGGCGCGAAGTCAGCCGCGTGTTCAACAACCAGCGCGTGCTGCCGCCATCCAACGCAATCCATGTGATTCAAAAAAATCTTTCGCTGCTCGAACCGCTCGGCATCCACGCCATTGACTCCGCTGCAGAAAGTCGCTTCCCGGATTTCAGCGCGGAGGTTGAGGAATTAGGCGCGGTTTTTAAAACGCTCAGCGCACCGCGTTTTATCGCGCTGTACCCCGGCGCGGGCTGGGAAACCAAACGCTGGCCTCCGCAGTATTTCGCGCGACTGGCACAAATTCTTGCGGCGGAAAGCGACCTGCCGCTCGCGTTGCTCTGGGGGCCGGGCGAGGAAAATCTCTGCGATGAAATTTTAAAAACTGCCGCGTTGCCGACTGAAAAATTATTGCTGGCACCCCGCACCAATCTACGGCAGTTGGCAGCCTTGATTGGGCAATCCGCCGTGTTCGTCGGGGGCGACACTGGCCCAACGCACTTAGCGGCAGCGCTCAACATTCCGGTGGTGGGTTTGTATGGCGGCTCCGATCCGATCCGCAACGGCGCTTGGGACCCGACAGGTAAAACCGCCGTACTCCAAGCCAAAGAAGTGCCCTGCGTCCCCTGCTGGAAAACGGTGTGCCCCAACCCAAAGCATATCGAGTGCCTCTGGGCAATAACGCCCGAGGTTGCAGCACAAGCCGTGCTGGATAGATTGGGCGCTGTGAAATAGGCGGGGAAAGGAAATCGTATCCAATCGCTGATTGCCCTAAACGCTGGATTCACGCCGAAAATTGGAATTTGCCATGTCCCAAAAAAAACACTCTAACATTGTTAAAAAACAAACGGTTCCTTCGGCGGCAACTTCGCCAAATACCAAGGCAAATGATGCAGATGCGCTCTACCGCCAGGGAATGCAGGCGTGCGACACGGGACGCGCATCCGAAGCAGTTTGTTATTTTGAGCAAGCATTACAGTTGAAACCAAATGCCCGCGAAATAGTATATGGTTGCGTATGGGCGCATCAGATGTTGGGAGCAGTCGACAAAGTGATCGCCCTCTTAAGGCCGCTCACCCAGCGCAACCCGAGGGATATCGACGCCTTTTATCTGCTGGCCGATGCGTATCGGGCAAGCCGCATGTTTACAGAATCTGCGGGAGCCTACCAACAAGCGCTGGCGCTGAATCCGAATTATGCCCCGGCACTAAACGATCTGGGAGGTATTCTCCTGTGCGAATTTCAAAACTATACGGAAGCAAGAAAGTATTATGAGCGAGCGGTTGCCTGTGACCCGCAGAACCCTTTTGCAATAAACAATTTGGGTGTTACTTTCTTCAGAACCGGTTCCTTTGATCAGGCAATGGCATGTTATGCCAAGGCGCTCCAACTGAAACCGGATTACCCCGAACCCTTTTGCAATCTCGCGACCATTGCTGACAACCAGGGAAAATTTGAACAAAGCGAGGCATATTGCCGTCAGGCTTTGGCATTACGCCCAAATTTTCCAGCCGTTCTGAACAATCTGGGCAATACACTCAGATCGCTGGGACGGTACCAGGAAGCGATTGACGCCTATGAATCGGCCCTGCGCCTCCTGCCCCAAAATCCAGAGTACGAGTATAATCTCAGTCTGGCATTGTTGGCTGCGGGCAACTTTGAAGAAGGGTGGCAGTTGCACGAATCGCGCTGGAAAACAAAGTCATTTGTAAACAATCAGCGCTATCGGGATAGTTTGCAGTCGCTCTGGCGAGGTGAAGCAATAAAAGGCGCAACCTTGTTTATTTATTGCGAACAGGGGTTTGGGGATACGCTCCAATTTTGCCGCTACGGCACACTGGCTGCACGCTTGGGACTGCGCGTGGTCATGGAAGTACAAGAACCCTTGGTGCGGTTGCTTCAATCGCTGGAAGGGGTGGAAGTGATCGCCCCACTTGGCGATAAACGACCGGAATGTGATTTCCAGAGTCCGATGTTGAGTCTGCCGATGCTCTTTCAAACGCGGCAGGAATCAATCCCAGGGGAAGTTCCGTATTTACGGGTGAACAAGCGGGACGTGCAGGCATGGAAAGAGCGACTGCAACCGCTAACATGCGGTAAGCCCCGGATTGGACTGGTGTGGTCGGGACACTCCTGGGGAGAAACCATAGAATTGATCGGCATCACCCTGCGCCGGTCCATGTCGCCCCATGCGTTCGAGCCAATAGCCAACCTCCCCGGGTTTCACTTTTTCAGTTTGCAAAAGGGGCCGGAATCCCATCCCGACTTTTTGCCACTTATTGACTTGATTAACGATTGCCATGATTTTGCGGACACGGCGGCATTGATTGAAAATCTTGACCTGGTTATCACTGTGGATACTGCGGTGGCGCATCTCGCGGGAGCCTTGGGCAAACCGGTGTGGATGTTAAACCGCTTTGACACCTGTTGGCGGTGGCAACAGGGGAGCGCGCAAACAGCGTGGTATCCGAACATGCGCATTTTCCAGCAGAACAAACCCGGCGATTGGGGAACCGTGGTGGAGCAGGTGATCGACGCTCTGACCCAAACGACCTTTCCGATGGATGCGAAATCATAATTCCTTCTATCAACACGGTCCCCGATTTCTCAGAGAATTTCAAAAACCTTTATTTTATGCAGTTCTTTGTGTCTCTGTGGTAAAAGCAGGAGGAAGCGCCTGTGGTTTTAAACAGGCGCTGGTACAACAACCATATCTTAAAGGAATTTTTTATGCCCCGTCTTATGAGTTTAGTTGGATTGTTCACGATGTTATTAGTCGCTTGGATTTTCTCCGAAAACCGCCGCAAAATCAGTTGGCGCATCGTGGCCTGGGGTTTGGCGCTTCAATTTTCTTTGGCACTGCTGGTGCTGCGCACGGAACTTGGCCGCACCTTCTTTTATCAGGTCAACAGCGCCGTGGACGTCCTCACTACCGCCTCCAACAAAGGGGCCAGCCTCGTTTTTGGCAAGTTACCCAGCGATTTCAGCATCGGGGCAACGATGGCTTTTCAGGTACTTCCGGTAATTATCTTTGTTTCAGCGCTGGCTGCCATCTTACAGCATTTGCGCGTCATCCAATTTTTCGTCAATATCATGGCGTGGGTTATGCGCCGCACGATGAAAACTTCCGGTGCGGAAACTTTTGCCGCTGCGTTGCAGGTCTTTTTCGGCATTGAATCGCTGCCCGCCTCGCGCGGCTATCTGGAAGAAATGACTCGCTCGGAACTGTTCGTCATCATGACCACGTTCATGGGCACCATCGCCAGCAGCGTGATGGTTGCTTACACGCTGTTTGGCGCAGAAGCCGGACACTTGCTCTGTGCATCGCTGATGGCCGCGCCCGCCGGCTTGATGATCTCGAAAATCATGGTGCCTGAAACCGGACATCCGAAAACCGACGGAACCGGAGCGGTTACGATCCGCGTGGACTCTCACAACATTGTCGACGCCGCTGCGCTGGGCACAGGCGACGGACTCCAGTTGGCGCTGAACGTGGGTGCGATGCTGATCGCCTTTGTGGCATTGGTAGAGTTGTGCGATATTAGTTTGCTGAACATCACCCAATGTATCACGGGACACGGCGTTACCTTTTCCGACCTCATGTCTTGGTTCTTCCGCCCCGTGGCGTTTATCATGGGCGTACCACATCAGGACATAAATGCCGTAGCGCAATTACTGGGCAAAAAAACCGTGCTCAATGAGTTCATTGCCTACGCCGATCTGAAACCCATGATTGCTGCAGGAACGCTTCAGGCGCGTTCGATTACCATCGCCACCTACGCCCTGTGCAGTTTTGCCAACCCGGGCAGTCTGGCAATTTTGATCGCCGCCATGACGCGCCTGTTGCCCAATCGCCGCGCGGAAGTAGTCAGCCTGAGCATGAAGTCCTTCTTGGCAGGTGCGCTGACCAGTTTCATGACAGCGTGCATTGCGGGGGTAATGATGGACTAAAGAACCAAGCAAGAAAAATTTTATATAAAAGCATACGAAGCCATCAGGCTGTTGTCGATTCAAAAACTCCCTCAAATGTTAAACGGGTGCATCTCCTGAAATCAGAAGATGCACCCGACTTACAGAAGGCAACACGGTCATACACAATCTATTTCTTTTCAAATTTCCAATAATCGAAATTGAAGAGATGTTCCGTACCGTTACCCTTGAACACCAGATAGAGATCGTGGATTCCAGTTGCGTCAGAAACCTTCCCGGTTACGGACTTCCACGTTTCCCACCCGCCCGTGTTGGGGACTGCAACTGATCCGATTTGCGGGCCATCCACTTTATCGAGATGGAGTTCAATGCTTCCACCCTGCGCCGCGCTCGCAACACTGGCGGAGAAACTTGCCGCGCCATTTTTTCCGAAGTCGACGTTCTTGACTTTGATGTAATCGCCATTGTCGATGTCGGTTACGTAGACATTCAGCGTGTTTGTCGTGGTGTGGATACCGAATTCCCACGCCATGGTTTCCGCTTCGGTCTTCTGGTACGGGTCGAGGTTAGCAATGGCCTTGGGACCTTCTTTGCTCATTTTAATCGTGGGGAATGAACCATCGGCGTTATAGGCAAACTCTTCCACGCAAACCGAACGGGTGAAACCGCCACCCTTGGGCAGCGCCCCGTTGTGGTAAAAGAAGTAGGACTTGCCTTTAAAGTCAATCAGTCCCGGATGGTTGGTGAAACTGCCGCCCTCGGTGGGCATGATGATGCCGCGGTAACTCCAAGGGCCGGTAGGATTGGGACTGGTGGCGTATGCGATGTTTTCAGGAATGCCGCTGGCCGCACAAACCATGTAATACAACCCGTTCCGTTTGCATAACCAGGGGGCTTCTTCATACAAAGTATCCCTTTTCTCCTTTGCGTCTTTTTTGATGCGCTTGCCAAAACTTTCCTCGGTCAAGGGAATCGATACGACGCCAACCGTTTGGTCATAGGAGATCATGTCCTGGTTGAGTTTGACATACTTGAGATAAGGGTTTCCCCAGTAAAGATAGGCTTGGCCATCATCATCAATGAACACCGTCGGATCAATATCGCCTGGGCCAGATGAAACCAGCGGTTTCCCAATGGCATCCTTGAATGGGCCGGTGGGGGTATCACCGACTGCGACACCGATCACTGAACCGGCCCCCTTCTTTTTTACCGGCACATAGTAATAGAACTTCCCATCCCGCTCAATGCACTGTCCGGCCCACGCATCGCCCTGCGCCCACGCAAAGGTCTTCCAAGAAAGCGGCGAGCCATGATGCGTCCAATTCACCATGTCTTTGGTGGAAAAGACCCGCCAATCATTCATGACAAAATACTTGGAGTTATCCTCGTCATGCCCGGTGTACACATAGAGCGTATCCTTGTAAACCATCGGTGCCGGGTCGGCGGTGTAAACGGTCTGGACGATGGGGTTGTCCGCATGGCATGTTGCCCCGGCAAAAGCCATGATTGCTGATAATAACGTGATGAATCTTTTCTTCATTTCTGCGTCTCCTTTTCTGATCTTGTTCGTTTGTATTATTCAAACTTCCACCAGTCGAAGTTGAACAGCACCCCATCTTCTCCGACGAATTTGAAATATAAATCATGGACACCCTTTGCATTTTTGATCTTGCAGGATTTCTCTTTCCACTCCTGCGCGCCGCCCGTGGACGGCACATCCAAGGTTCCGACCAAAGTTCCCACCACGGTACCCGTGGTTAAATTATCCAGGTAAATTTCTATTTTCCCACCCTTGGTATCCGAAGCAACGCTGGCCGTAAATGACTTAGCGTCTTTGGTAAAGTCCACCCCCTTGACCTTGATATAACTGTTGTTCTTGATTTTACAAACATTCACTCCGCCAGCGCTGCAAACCTCTGTTTTAACACCGAAACTGAAGCAAATTGTTTCTGCTTCTACTCTGGCGTAGGGATTCAGTGTGCCGATCTGAGCAGCCCCTGTCTTTGTCATAGGTATTTCTGGAATCGTACCATCGGCATTGTACTTGAACAGTTCCACGCAGGTGGAACGAGTGAACCCTGAGCCTTTTGGCAAGTCGCCGGTGTGATAAAAGAAGTAGGAGTTTCCTTTATAATCAACAACTCCGCAATGATTCGTCCAACTCTTACCGCCAGCCTGCACCGGTTGAATACACCCGCCAAACGTCCAAGGGCCATCCGGGCTGGGACTGGTGGAATAACGAATATCTTCCTTGCCCGGTGTGCCATTGTTTTGGCTGGAAAACAGCATGTAGTATAACCCGCCGCGCTTGTAAAACCACGGGCCTTCCAAATACTGGTTCTTAAACGTCGTCCCCGTAGTAGGCACCTGCGTGACGAGGCTTGCCGTGGTGATCATATCGGAATTGAGTTTCACCGTGAAAAGTTTTGGGTTCCCACAAAAGAGATAAGCCCGACCGTCATCATCGACAAAGACAGTCGGGTCAATGTAGCCGTTGCCAGAAATCAGCGGTTTTCCGATGGCGTCGGTAAACGGCCCTTCAGGTTTGTCCGACACTCCAACGCCGATGCCAAACATGTCGCCTGATAGCCTCATGGGAACATAATAATAAAACTTACTGTTTCTATAAACGACCTGCCCGGCCCACGCATCAATCTTTGCCCAACTGAACGTCTTTAGGCTCGCCACGACGCCGAGATCCGTCCAGTTGACCATGTCGGTGGTTGAAAAACACCGCCAATCTTTCATTTTGAACCAACCATATGTACCATCTTCATCATGGTCGAGGTACGCGTAAAGCACTCCGTTGTGTACAAACGGGGCGGGGTCAGCAGTGTACATGGTTTGCACGATTGGGTTATCCGCAAAACATATTGTTCCCCAACATGCGATAAGTGCCAACACAATACTTGCGAGGTATTGCTGAATTGCGGAATTTTTCATGGAATTCTCCAAAGCCTCATCAGATTAGTGTTACTCAAACTTCCACCAGTCGAAGTTGAACAGCACCCCATCTTCCCCGACGAATTTGAAATATAAATCATGGACACCCTTTGCATTTTTGATCTTGCAGGATTTCTCTTTCCACTCCTGCGCGCCTCCGGTGGACGGCACATCCAAGGTTCCGACCAGCGTGCCCACCAAGGTTCCCGTTGTTAAATTATCCAGGTAGATTTCGATTTTCCCCCCCTTGGTTTCGGAAGCCACACTGGCTTTGAAGGATTTTGCACCTTTGGCAAAGTCCACGCCCTTGACCTTGATATAACTACTGTTTTTGATGTTGCAAACATCCATACCGCCCGCGCTACAAACCTCGGTTTTAACACCCGTGCTGAAGCAAATGGTTTCCGCTTCGGTTCTGGTATAGGGATCAAGACGGCCAATGCGGACGGGACCTTCCTTGCTCATGCTGATCGTCGGGAACGAGCCATCGGCGTTGTATTTGAATTCTTCGACGCAAACGGAACGTGTGTAACTGCCACCGCCGGGCAGGGCGTCGTTGTGATAAAAGAAATAAGAATGCCCTTTGTAATCAGTAAGTCCCGGGTGATTTGTGGAACTGCCTCCCTCGGTCGGAATGATCACGCCTTTGAACACCCAAGGGCCGGTGGCATTGGGGCTGGTTGCATAGCAAATATTTTCGGGGAGACCGCTGGCCGCATACACAAGATAGTACAACCCATTCCGTTTGTAAAACCAGGGGCCTTCCTCGTAAAGGGTGTCGCGCTTGCACCAACTGCGCCCATTGCCGGGACCGAAACTCTCAACGGTAAGCGGCACCTCCACCACACCTTTGTTACCGATGGAGGTATCGAAAGAAATCATGTCCTTGTTTAATTTGACATAAAACAACTTGGGATTGCCCCAGTACATATAGGCCTGGCCATCATCATCAATAAAGACCGTCGGGTCAATGTCACCCTTTCCCGTCGTCACCAGCAAATGGCCGAGCGCATCGTGAAACGGACCGGTTGGGCTGTCCGAAACCGCCACGCCGATAGCCCCTTTGCCATTTTTTAGGATAACTGGAACATAGTAATAGAACTTACCGTCTCTTTCAATGCATTGACCGGCCCAGGCATCGGACTTGGCCCAACTAAAATCTTTGAGCGAAAGGGGCACCCCGTGGTCCGTCCAGTTCACCATGTCGGTGGTGGAATAACATCTCCAATCCTTCATGACATACTTCGTTGATTTATCCTCGTCATGGCTTGTATACAAGTAGAGCGTGTCTTTGTACACCATCGGTGCCGGATCGGCGGTGTAAACCGTCTGTACAATCGGATTATCCGCAAAACATATCGTTCCGCAAACTGCAGTGAGTCCCAATGTGATTCCCGCGATGAGCTTCTGAATTCCTGATCTTTTCATGGGTTTCTCCAAAGTCTTAATTGGGGTGCATCATCAGTTCCCTGCACCAGTTTTTCTATAGAATTTCCGCCCCTAAAAACCGTTGCAAGGAACTGAGATGCACCGCCTTATTGGTTTTGTGTTATTCAAACTTCCACCAGTCGAAGTTGAACAGCAAACCATCTTTCCCGACGAATTTGAAATACAGATCATGGACGCCCTTGGCATCCTTGATCTTGCAGGATTTCTCTTTCCACTCCTGCGCGCCGCCCGTGGACGGCACGTCCAAGGTGCCCACCAGGGTTCCCACCACGGTACCTGTTGTTAAATTATCCAGGTAAATTTCTATTTTCCCGCCCTTGGTATCTGAAGCGACGCTGGCTTTAAAGGATTTCGCGCCTTTGGCGAAGTCCACGCCCTTGATCTTGATATAACTGCCGTTCTGTATATTGCAGACATCCATACCGCCCGCACTGCAAACCTCAGTTTTAACGCCCGAACTCCAGCAGATGGTTTCTGCTTCCGTTTTCGTATAGGGATTCAACGTACCAACTTGGGCAACGCCCTCTTCTTTCCACCAAGGTACTTCTTGAATCGTTCCATCGGCGTTATATTTGATTTCATCTACACAGACGGAGCGTCTTTCGTGGTGCTTGGGTGTCTGCATGAAATTCAGGCGATAGTTAAAACCAAAAACGTACGTTTTTCCCTTATAATCAATGATGCCTGGATGGTTACCTGATGAGTTTTTGTTGGGCTTCATAATGTATCCCTTGAATTCCCAAGGGCCAAGAGGTGCGTCGCTCATGGCGTAACCAATGCCTTCCGGGCAACAGGTGGAAGCATAAGCCATGTAGTAGCGTCCATCCCGCTTATAGACCCAGGGGCCTTCCTGATAATGATAAGGGTCTTTCTGTCCTTTTACTTTGGCGAAAGATTTGTCTTTTGTAATCTCTCCCGAATAGGAAATCATATCCTTGTTCAACTTGACGTACCAGACATTGGGATTGCCCCAATACAAGTACGCTTGACCGTCATCGTCAATAAACACCGTCGGGTCAATGCTGTCAAACTTATCACTAATCAGCGCTTTCCCAAGGGGATCGGTAAAAGGGCCGAGAGGATTGTCGGCAACCAGTACCGCGATTCCCCGTCCCAGCAATGGGCAGTACATATAAAATTTTCCGTCTCGTTCAATACACTGGGCCGCCCAAGCGCCATTTTCGGAACTACCCCAGCCTTTTTCGGGCAACCATTTGAAATGTTTCAGAGTTGCTACCGCTCCACGGTCCGTCCAGTTCACCATGTCTGTGGAGGTGTAACAAAGCCAGTCCTTCATTCTAAAAGCGGCATTCCCTGCCGGTGCATCATCCTCATCATGGCCAGTATAAAGATAAACAGTATCCTTATACACCATCGGAGCCGGATCGGCAGTAAACTTTGTCTGGATAATTGGGTTTTCTGCGTGTCCCGCAGCCGTCAAGCCGACTGTCAGGAGCAGCGCCGCAATACATTGTTTAATACGTGCTGTTTTCATGGGGGAATCCTCCAAAACTGGATGAGTTATAGTCTTTCTTGCTTTTTACATAGAGATTGTTTTCTTCATGTATTCATCATGGAACCCTCCCATTGGAATGGCGACGCTACGAGCAAAAATTTTCGCGTAACCGATTGCGTTTTAATAGAAATGGTTGCTGCTTTCAAACCATCGGCTTCGGCTTTGAGCGTGATCTTGCCGGAGTCGCCTTTGGGGCGAAGAATCGCCAAACAGCGGCCCTGCCAGGTTTTACGCGTCGTTAGATGGAAACTGGAAGGATCGTTCGGAGCCGCGCTGCCGATAGCGGCTATTTCGCCTGCTCCGCTGACGGTGAAGCGAACGGGAACCTCGGCATCAGGAACAACCGTTCCGCGCTGGTCAACAATCTCGACCGTAACGTAAGAAAGGTCATTGCGGTCCGCGCGAATCTTGGAACGGTCGGGGATGAGCCGGATTTCTTTAGCCTTGCCAGCGGTGCGCAAACTGGTGTTGGCCACACGCTTACCCTCGGTGGTCAGCCCGACCGCGTTGAGTTCGCCGGGTTGGTAGGGTACCTTGAAACGCGCAATCATTTTGTTGTTCACGGGCTGAGTGGCAATTTCTTTTCCATTAAGTTCCAAGCGCACAGACTGGCAACTGGAATAGACGATCACGTCGAGCGGTTTCCCCTCGGAGCCGGGCCAGGTCCAACTTTGGCGCTCGTCGGGCCATCCCCAAGCGGC
This sequence comes from Candidatus Sumerlaeota bacterium, assembly GCA_003501375.1. Taxonomy (GTDB): domain Bacteria; phylum Sumerlaeota; class Sumerlaeia; order UBA8349; family UBA8349; genus UBA8349. The sequence goes on from DNPO01000275.1 coordinate 16,512, forward strand.
AACTTTTTCCTTGCGACCCTCCGGGATGGGCGCATGAACGGCGAGATTGATCTTCGCATTGCCCCACATGACTTCGCGGTAATGGAGCGGCGCTTTCTTGAAACCGCAAATATCAATATCGCCGCA
>DNPO01000275.1:16961-18956 GCA_003501375.1 Candidatus Sumerlaeota bacterium
CCAAGACCTGTTTCGCCCAGGTAATCCCAGGACGTCCATACAAAATCACCAAGAACCCAGGAATTTTTGAGCACAGCCTGCCAGTTTTCATACAAATCCTTGGGGTACGATTCCGTGCCCACCATGATGCGTGAAGGAAACTTGGCGTGGTCGGGAACGTACTGCTGCCACTGGTAATTGTAGCCGCCAATATCAAGGAAGGAGAATGCATTCTCCGTCGCCGACCAGGGGCGACCATCCCAGAGCGCACAGATGGCTTCGGTTACTGGGCGGCTGGGGTTCAGACGGTGGGTCTCATCGCGCAACTCTTTAGCAATAACATAGCCGCGCTCTTTGCCGCGCTGGGGAATTTCATTACCGATGCTCCACATGATAATGCTCGGGTGGTTGCGATCCCGCAGAATCATAGCAGCCAAATCGCGCTGCCACCAATCGTTGAAATTTTTGCCATAGTCATCGGGATTCTTGCCTTCTTCCCAATAGTCAAAGGCTTCGTCCATAACGAGGACGCCGTAACGATCGCAGGCGTCGAGGAAGGCGGGCGAAGGCGGATTGTGGCTCGTGCGAATAGCGTTAAAACCGTAAGCCTTCATCAGTTGAACGCGGCGTTCTTCGGCGCGGTCAATGGTGACGGAGCCAAGCGGCCCGTTGTCATGGTGCATGCAGCCGCCTTTGAGTTTGACCGTTTCGCCGTTGAGTTCAAACCCTTTTTCGACCGAGAATCGGAGCGTGCGGATGCCAAAGTTCGTTGCGAAGCGATCCAGTGTTTTCTTGCTTTCCACCAGTTCCACTTCCGCGCGATAAAGTGCGGGGGTGTCCAACGACCAAAGAACAGGTTTGTTCACGGTAAATTCTTGGGCAAATTCCAATTGTTTACCCGCAGGCACGCGGACTTCGGATTCCTGCGAATTGGCAGTCTTGCCGTTCGGACTAACCAAGCGAGTGCGCAACCGGACGGCAACGTCCACATCGCGGCCGTTTTCAACGGCGGTGGAAACGCTAATTTTTGCGGTTGTTTTGGAAACATCGGGCGTCTCAACATGTACGCCCCAAAATGGAATGTGAACCGGATCGGTCACTGCAAGCCGGACATGCCGATAAATGCCGGAACCACTATACCACCGGCTGTTTTTGCCGATGTTCTTGACCTGAACGGCAAGAACATTTTCCTGACCGACAGGCTTGAGATAAGGCGTGAGATCGTAAACAAAAGAGGTGTAGCCGTAAGGATGATTGCCCAAATGCTGACCGTTGAGCCACACATCCGCGTTCATGTAAACGCCGTCAAAACAAACGGAGACGTTTTTTTCAGAATCGGAAGGGGCCAAGGTGAAATGCTTGCGATACCAACCGGTCCCTCCCACGGCATAACCTGTTGAAACTCCGCCCGCGCTTAGAGTGGCGGAAAACGGGCTGGCTACTGCGCTGTTGGTGGAAGGCAGGTCTTCGATACTCCAGTCGTGGGGTACGTCGAGGAGTCGCCATGCCGCATCATCAAAACCGGGAACCTCAGCGCCGGAAACATCCGCACGCAGAAAACGCCAGCCAGAGTCGAAAGCACGTTCGTTTTTCTCTGCGGCGCGGCTCGTGCCAAAGGCGCCCGCGTAGCAGGTGATCGCGATGAAGAACGAAACAAGTAGTGCAATAGGAGTTTTCATGTGGGAATCCTGTTTTCTTATTCCATTTGGAATCATCTGCCAACGCGTTTGATGCGAATGGCAGTGTAGGGCTTGCCCGCCAGCGGAATGGAACGTCCATTGGCATCCGCGTAAAAAGAATCATCCTTCTGTTTCAGTGTAAACTCGCCGGGCACAGGCGTCACGGTCATGTTCCATGTGTCGAGAACTTCGGCAGTGAATTTGATGCCGCTGGTGAGTTGAGGCTGGTCTTGGGCTGGTTTTGGAATTTGAAAATTCCAAGTAGTCGGCGTTTGTTTGCCAAGATAGACAAGATAATACTTCCCTGGTTGACCGCCGTATTCTGGATGGGACTTGT
>DNPO01000442.1 GCA_003501375.1 Candidatus Sumerlaeota bacterium
CGATGCGCGTCTCGACCTTGTGGTATGTCTGGTAGGCCATCGTGATCGCCTCGGCAAAACGCTTGGCTTCGTCATACACGCCACGCGGCCCAATCGGATTCACATTGCCCCAGTAAGATTCAGATTGGGGATGTACCAACGGGTCGCCATAGGTTTCTGACGTCGAAGCAAGCAGGAAGGTCGCGTTTTTCGCACGAGCCAAGCCCAGTGCTTTGTGCGTTCCCAGCGCCCCCACTTTCAACGTCTGAATTGGCAACTGCAAATAGTCAATCGGACTGGCGGGCGACGCGAAGTGCAGCACGTAATCAATCGGCCCGCTGACGTAAATGTATTCCGTTACATCCTGCTTGATAAAATGAAACTTGTCGGAATTGATATGTTCGATATTTTCGATACGCCCGGTGAGCAGGTTGTCCATGCAAATGACTTCATGGCCTTCCTTGAGAAAACGCTCGCACAAGTGTGAACCAATAAATCCTGCACCGCCGGTGATGAGTGTCCTAGGCATTTCTAAAAACCCTTTCAAAATAATTAGGAATTACGAATGAGGAATTATGAATTAACAACACAAACCGTGTTCATTCGTAATTGCATTTATGCGATTTCTTTAAACTGCGCCTTGGGCGCGCCACAAACTTCACATTTATCCTGCGCATCGCCATAAACCGTGTGTCCGCAAACATTGCAGACGAAGATTTTTGTCGCAGGCAGGTCTTGTTTGCCCTGCACAGCCTTCAGTGCTTCGGAGTATAGGCCATAGTGCACTTCCTCAGCCACGTTAGCATTTTTAAAAGAGGTAAGAGCGGCCTTGTTCCCCTCGGCTTCCGCTTCCTTAATAAAAGCCGGGTACATTTCTTTGAACTCATGGCCTTCGCCTTCGATGGCAGCCTGAAGGTTTTCTTCGGTGGTCTTGACACCGCCGAGCACGCGGAAATGGGCGTGGGCGTGAACGGTTTCAGCCGCGGCAGCGGCGCGGAACAACTTGGCGACCTGAGCAAAACCGTCTTTTTCGGCTTTCTCGGCAAATGCGAGATACTTACGATTGGCCTGGCTTTCGCCGGCGAATGCTGCTGCAAGATTTTCAGTGGTAGACATGTATGGGGTACCCTTTCTAAAGGTGCGAGATATTCCCGGTTTTTGTGCAGGGGCAAAAATCCCGGGAATGGAATTATCCCATCGCGATGGCTTGATGTAAAGATGATAATAATGTCAGACTGCTAAAATTCCATCTGTTTCCAGCGATTCAGTCCATAACGCATAGGAAGGTAGGTAGTGCCAACCTGCACCAGCACCAATAAACAACTTTCCGCAATCAGCCACGGCAGATAATGCGGAGCAAAAAAGTGCCCGGTCAGATACATGTAACAGGGATGGATTTCCAACGCCATGATACTACCAATGTAAAGCATGCTGAGAATAACGTTGAAGGTACCCCCCAGCCCATTGGCAATACGAGCGGGGTTGTCCTCACGGAAATTCGGAGTCGAAGCGCCCAACCCCACCGACAGACTTGTCAAGCCAAAGGAAAACATGAGAATCGTAATGGTAGCCAACCAGCGAATAACATTGGGCACTTCCAACACCCAGTTGGAAAACGCAATCAGACTTTGACTCAGCACAAAACACGCCATCCAACACAGCCAGTATTTTTGCCAGATGATTTTCCCGCGGTTCATCGGAGCCAGGCCTCTCACCCAGAACTGCTTGCCTTCCAAACTAAGCATGGGATAGACAAAACGCGTGGTAAGGATAGAAAGCACAAAACTTGTTGCCCCCAGGTTAAAGAAGGAAAGCAGCGTCTGCCACTTTGGAACAAAAATAAAGAAACTGGCAGTGCGATAATAAGCCCCGCGCAAATGCCCCACGTATAAAAAGAGCAAGCCAAATAAAATAAGCAACTGACTCCACTGCGCAGGATCACGCCAAAAAGTTTTCATATCTTTCACTGTAAGCGCACGAAGAGTAGCCGGAACACGCAAAAACGTGAGCAATTTTTCAATTCCATCAAACAGTTTCATTCCCCAGGTTCGAGGCGACGCCCCCGTCTCAGTTTCAGCAGCGGAACGCGCATCCCGCGCCAGACACCACCCCCGGTAATAAAGCAGCGGCGCAAGACGCAAGCAAATTTCCAGCAGGAGCAACGCAGCACTGAGGATCATCAGAAACCAGTACGTGAATTCGCCCCATTGCGCTTTGGAGAGTGCCAATAACCCGGCAGTCACCCAATAGTGCGGCATCCAGGCGGACGAGCCTGTCTTCAACATTTGCAAAATCTGCGTGAAACTCTCGTGGTTGAGCGAAAACATAGACTCGTAACTTCCGCCAAAGCGAAAAACAGCCCCCCCCGCCACCAGCGCAAGAATCAAAAGTGCCGCGCTCCACCTGAGCGTACGACGCGCAGGCATAAAAGCGCAAACCAGCATGGTCACCAACGCCCCAATTCCTGCCGGAATAAAAAGGAAAGGGATCAGCAACAGTGGCACCAACAGGTAATAGGAAAGCCCCGTGTTTCGAACAATTCCAAAAGAAAGAAAGAGTGGCACGGACAAAATGGCAAAAGCCCAGGAACTATAGACAATGGACTCGATCAACTTCACAAAAAAAATCGTTTCGTGCGGAACTGGCTGACTCATATAATAGTCGATCTCGCGCGAGATATACGTGGTGGAAAGCGTAATGATCAGGTTGGAAAAGATGAGCATGGAAAAAAAGGCCATCATCACCATGCCAATCAAGCGATCCATCAATAACTGCCCAAAGTCCTCTTGTTGGATAAGAAATCTAAAGATAAAGGTAAAAATAGCAGAACCACCCGCAATAAGCGCGAAGATCACGCCAAGAAAAACAATGAGGTGTACCCACATGTGCTCGCGAATGCCAATGACATAATTATTGGCAATACGCAGGCGGGTTTTAAGAATCAAGACGGTGTGGCGCATGGATTTAAAATGTCCGGGGAAGCACGAGGAAATAACAACTCCATCGTGGAACCTATTATCCAGAGAGCCACGAGTTTGCGCAAACTAATTTTTGATGAAGATGAAAAACATTCTCTCGCCACATTCCACCTTAATTTCTTGAACATTTGCTTCACTCTTGCTAAGAAGTAGAATCGTTGCGCCGATGCGCCCACTTTCCCGGAGGCTGATCCCGTGTCCAATACCCCCCGTCTCTCCATCGTCATTCCCCTCAAAAATGAACAAGATAATGTTGTCCCGCTGATCCAAGAAGTACAGCAGGCGGTGGAACCGCTCGGCACTTATGAAATCTTGGCCATTGATGACGGCTCCACGGACAACACATGGAACACGCTGGTTGAGTTGAAAAAAACGATTCCCGCATTGCGTTGTCTGAAACATGACCGGAACCACGGGCAGAGTGCCGGACTGTGGACGGGACTGAAAAATGCTGTCGGCGAAATCATCATCACCATGGATGGGGATCGCCAAAACGACCCGAACGATATCCCCCAACTGCTGGCCGAATTGGAAAAAGGGGCCGATGTTTGCCTGACTTACCGTGCTAACCGTCAGGATTCCTGGTCCAAAAAAGTGCAGAGCAAAATCGGCAATAAATTCCGCAACAGTTTGTTAGGCAGCGACATCCGCGACACCGGATCGCAACTTCGAGCGTTCCGTGCAGACTGCATCGACAACCTTCCTAATTTCAACGGAATGCACCGCTTCATGGGGAACCTGTTTCTGATGGGTGGCTTCAAACTGGCGCAGGTACCAACCCACCACCGGGCACGGGTGGCAGGCGTTAGCAATTACAGCATGGCCAACCGCGCTTTCCGAGGATTGAAGGATGTGTGGGGCGTGCGGTGGCTGTCGCAACGAGCGATCCGCCCCAAGGTGGCCGAGGAAAAATAAATTTAAAAACATAAACCTCGAAAACGGCGAAGCACACGGAAAACCCATGAACTTTTTTCGTGTGTTTCGTGTTTTTCGTGGTAATCTATTTCGTTAGTACGCGGGGGGCAACCCCGCTTATTTTGCAGGACAAACAGGAGTGATTACTATGCGCAGTGACCGGGTAAAAGCAGGAATCGAACGCGCGCCGCACCGGAGTCTTTTTAAAGCAACCGGAATTACCGACGCTGATTTGAAAAAACCATTAATCGCGATTTGCAGTTCGCATGTCGATATTATTCCGGGCCATGCCCACTTGGATAAAGTAGCGGCTTATGTAAAGGAATGCGTCAAAGCCGCCGGCGGCACCCCCTTCATCTTCAACACGATGGGCATTTGCGACGGTATCGCGATGGGCCATTACGGCATGAAATACTCGCTGGCATCGCGCGAAATCATCGCTGATACGG